>JAAURV010000175.1 GCA_012032065.1 Hyphomicrobiales bacterium | reverse complement strand
GCGCCCACCAGCCGTCCACCATGCCTTCGTCCATGACAATCCGCGCAATCTGCGAATGCGGCATGGCCCTGGCGGACTTCTTGTTGAGCCAGGAAAACCATTCTTGCCAAGGCCGTCCCGTGAAACGTTCGATGGATTGGGTGTCGATGGGTTTCACCATGTCAGCCTCCATGCTGTTGACTTTGCGCGTTGGACAACAGACGGAGCGCGAGCAAGGCTAGTCCCACGAGCACCGCCGCCGAAATGAGCGCCGCAGCGCTAAACGCATCCATGAACGCACCGCGCGCTGTTTCCAGAATGTTGGACGCAGCGCCTGACTCGAGAGCGGCGGCCAGCGATGTGCGCACGCCCGTGTCCGTCCCTGGCGGCAGGCCGATGCCTGCCATGCGGCTGCGATAGATGAAAGTAGCAAGGCTCCCAAGCAGCGCGATGCCGAGCGCGCCGCCAAGTTCTCCCGATGTTTCCGAAAGCGCCGAAGCAACGCCCACTTTCTCCGGCGGCGCCGCGCCGACGATGTAGCCCGTGGTGAGCGCGATCACCGGCGTGAAGCCCACGCCCATGATCAACATCGAGAGAACCAGCACCGGCAAGCTCTCCGAGAGAAGCACGAGCACCGAGCCCAGCGCGGAAACGATAAGTCCGCCCGCTATCAGAGTCACGCTCGAGTATGCGGCGGCAAGGCGCGCATTGAAGAACGACATCACGGTGAAGGCAATCGCCGACGGCAGCGACCAAAGGCCCGCTTCGAAAGCCGTCAGGCCGGCGACGAGCTGAAGATACTGCGCGAAAAATACGAACACGCCGAACATGAAGAACAGCGCCAACATGTTGATGGCAAGCGACAGCGAAAACACGGGCGATCCGAATAGCGCAAGATCGACCAGCGGATGCGCGATCCGCGATTGCCGGGTGAAGAAAACGGCCCCCAGACCGAGGCCAAACGCCAATGCCGCCAACACGATACTGTCGAAGCCGGTCTCGGCAAAGTGCTTGGCCCCAAATACAAGACTCAAGATCGATGCGAGCGACAACATGGCGCTCGGCGCATCGATGGGTGTGACTTCCTCATTGCGATACTCGGGCAGCAGCACTGGCCCGACGGCAAGCAGCAGTGCCATCGCCGGCACAGCCAACAGAAATACCGAGCCCCACCAAAAATAGTGAATGAGGATACCTCCGGCGAGCGGGCCAATGATCGCACCGGCGGAGAAGCTCGCGATCCACATGCTGATCGCAAAGCTGCGCTCGTTTTCGTCGCGAAACATACTGGCGATGAGCGAGAGCGTTGAAGGCGCAAGAGTCGCCCCGGCGATGCCGAGCAGCGCTCTCGCGAGAATCAACATTTCAGCCGACGATGCAAACGCCGCGAATATCGACGTGAGTCCGAAGGCCACGGCGCCAATGAGCAAAATCTTGCGCCGCCCGAAGCGGTCTCCCAGCGCGCCCATGATGATCAGGAAGCCCGCCACCATGAAGCCGTAGATGTCGATGATCCAGAGCAGTTGGCTGGCGGAGGGTTTGAGATCGCGCGCCAATGAAGGCACCGCGAGATTCAACACCGTCAGGTCCATGGAATAGAGCATGCAGGGGAGTGCTATCACCGCGAGGCCCAGCCACTCGCGCGGCGTGGCCTTGGAAGGCGCGGCAACCACGTCCCCTGCCTGCGCCATGACTTACCTCTTGTCCGACAGCAGCGAGAAACGCGCGCCTTGCGGGTCCTGACAGTTGACGACCCACACGCCGCCTGGAACTTCCATCGGACCATGCAGCACCTTGCCGCCATTCGCCTTGGCCACGTCGAGCGCCGCATCGAGCTTCGGCACCGCGATGTAGTATTCCCATGACAGCGGCGCGCGCGTCCGGCATCTGTCGGCCCATGCCGCCGGTCATGCCATCGCCCGCGGCGAACGTCTGGTAGGTGTAGTCAGGGCCCATCTCGTAGGCTTCGGCTTTCGTCCATCCGAACATTTTCTCGTAGAAGGGCCAAACCTTGTCGAGCCCGTCATGGGTCAGCTCGCGCCACGCGATGTGGCCCGGTGTTCCCATTTCGAATTCCTTCGGCTCCTGTCCTGTCGAATCGCTGAAGAGCAGGAACGTCGCGCCCGCAGGATCGGCGATCACCGAGAATCGGCCGACGCCCGGAATGTCCATCGGCTCCTGACAGATCTTGCCGCCGAGTTTTGCCGCCTTCTTCGAGTCGGCATCGACATCCTTGGACGCGATGTAGCCATTCCACATGGGCGGACGGTGTTTGTCTGTCGGCGGCGTCGGCATCATGCCGCCAACCTGTTCGCCATTCATTGTGATGATCCAGTAGTCCATGCCCGGCATGCCGGAATCGGCAACCTTCCAGCCCACGACCTTCTCATAGAAGCGCGCGGCGGATTTCACGTCTGGTGTCATGAGATCGTACCAACAGAATTTGGACGGCATGTTCGTTACTCCTTTGCTTGCGGTTTACGGCACGATGGAATTTGCGAATTTCTTCAACCGTCATCCCGCGAAAGCCGGGATGATGGGTGAAGGAGAGAAGATCGTGCATCTTGAAGCTCATTGCAGCCAACCCTTCGCCGTCCAGCTCTTCGCAAAGAGCCAGGCGGCAGCCGCCACGGCAATGATGAGCGCCGGAAACGGAATGGCCGACGGGCCGATGACGGAGAGCACGGGCATGACCAGAAACACATAGGTGAACTGAACGATCACGGCGGCGAGGCTCAGAAGCCACAAGTGCCGCGCAAACGACTTGCGCGCGAGCATCGCGATCGATCCAAGCAGCGCCGAGAACACCGCAATCGCAAACACGCCCCACAGCCAGCCAGGCATCGAGTCCCAAAGGGCGCGCTGCTCCGGCGGCATTGCCGCCGCGGCTTCGGGCGTGATCGTCAGTTCGCTGTAGAACGACCAGATGCCCATGAGACTCCACAGCAGCAGCAATACGCCGGCGCCGATGGCCCATCGCGGCATTCTCGCAGTATTGATTTCCACGTCCGGATCTCCTCAAACATCTACGGCAGCATCTATCCTTGCCGCGTCAAAGTTTGTCAGCAGCATTCTGGCGCATCTCACGACGGCAACGCCAGAACCTCGACGAATTGCTGAAGCTGCGAGAGCGAGTCGCGCCAGCCCAATTCGCACATCTCGGGCGGGATGATGCCGGGAAGGTTCTGTTGCGTGATCTTGATGTCGGTGCCGCAGGATACGGACTCGAACAGCACCGTCACCATGATCTCTCCCGGCAGATTGGGATCGTCGAATACATCGGTGTAGCGCAGCTTCTTGTTCGGCTCCATTTCGAGGTACGTGCCGCCGAAGCCCATCTCGCTGCCCGAGTCGAATTCGGTGAACGACATGCGGAAGGCGCCATCCACTTTCGGCTCGAGCTTGTGAACCGCGCAGGTGTATCCCGCGGGCGCAATCCATTTGCACAAGGCCGCCGGATCGATGAACGCCTTGTAGACGCGGGCGACCGGAGCTTTCAGAACGCGGTGGAAGGACAAATCATACGGCATGGCACTCACTCCTCTCTGTGCTTTGAACTTCAGTTCGACGGCATCGCGGCGGGATCCATCCAGAATGGTTCCCACACGTGGCCGTCTGGATCGGCAAAGGCGCGGTTGTACATGAAGCCCAGATCTATCGTGGGCCGATACTCGCCGCCGCCGGCTTGCACCGCCGCATTCATCATCGCGTCGACCGCGGATTTACTCTCCAGCGCCAACGCATAGATCCCGCCCGTCGCCGCTTTCGCATCGGCTCGCGGCTTCGCTATGAAGCTGTCGAACTTCGCGTAAGTGAGCAGCATCGCGAACGTGTTATCGTTGATGATCATGCAAGTGGCGGTCTCATCGGTGAAGGCGGGATTGAAGTCGAAGCCCAGCGCCTTGTAGAAGCCGATCGCCTTGTCGAGGCTCGCCACGGGCAGATTGATGAACGTCATTTTCGGTGCGGTCATGACTCACTCCTTCTCTTCGCATTTGAACAGCAGTTCGATGTAGCGGCGGAGATGCCGCATGCCCTCGGCGGCGGCGATCGCATCGTTTTTCGCCTTGGCGAGAATGAAACCGCCTTGAATGACAGCTTGCGTATGAAGCGCCAGACTCCCGGGCGACCACTCCGCATACGGAGCATATTTCGCTTTCGCTTCGGCAATATCCTTCACCAGCGTCGCGGCGTGCCCGGAGATGCTCGCTTCGCAGGCGTCGCGAATGGCGGGATTGGTGGCGAAGGTTTCCTGCACCATGGTGCCCATGAGGCAGGTGAACTCGGGCAAGCTGCGGCCGTCGAGGATCATGATCCTGAAATCGACATAGGCCAGAAGGCGTTCCAACGGATCGGCGGGCTGATGGTAAGGCGCTTGCTCGAAGAGCGCGCTGGTCCACTCCGCCCAGTGCTTCGCCGCGGCGACCGCCAAGTCTTCCTTCGATTTGAAGTGATGAAAGAATGCGCCCTTCGTCACCCCCGCATGGGCGCAAAGCTCATCCACCGATGTGGCGGCATATCCTTGTGCACGGACCAGGTGCGTGGCTGCATCGAGAAGGCGGGTACGGACGCTTGATGGCGACATGGTCAAAACGTACCAACCGGTTGGTATGCCTGTCAACAATTTTCTCGGGCGCGAACTTTTCACGCCTTTCGAACGGTGAATTGCCCTGAAAGTTCCGCCGGTGGAGAGGATTCCCGAGCGAACCCCGCACGCGGAGTTGGGCTCACTTTTCGGGCTTGTCTTCCTTCCACTCGTCCATCAGCAGAAGCTTCTGAAGCAGTGTCCCCTTGAGCGTGATGACCTTGCCTACGAGCTTGTCGAGGGCCGCATCCGTGAACGGATTTCCGCCGCGCCGGCGCAGCAGGAACTCTTCGCCCTCGTCGGTCACGAGCACGATCGCCTCGCGTTCGCTCTTCGAACCCTTCGAGACGAGTTTGCGCTCGACCCGGCCCTTGACCGACTTCAGCGCCTGTCCGATCTTATCGCGAGACATATTCCTTGTAGGATATCACGGAATTCCCGGATGTGCGCGCCACAAGAACGCTGATCAGCTTTTGCGGAGCGTTGGCGACCTTGTGGGATTTCGTCACCGTGACCACGCGCTCGACGAAGTCCTTGGCTTTCATCGCCGCTCTTGCCTCCGGGCCGCCATCGACTTTGAATTCTTCGGCGTTCTCCAGCCTATAGCCCAGCCGTTTGACCAGCCTTGCGATTGGCTTCTCCTTCAATGCCGAAAGCCTGGCCCTCAGCCGCACAGGAAACGTCGCGGCCGCCTTCAACGCCTTACCTTGACCTGCAAGCGCGACACGCCGCCTGATGACAGCAATATCCTCGTCCACGGTCTTCATTTGCTTGGCCTCGGACTCGCACGCCTGCAGCGAAGGATCGCCCAAGAGCAGGAACTGCCCGATGGTTTTGAGATTGACCGGGTCGCTCATGCTTTCGCGCTGAATGAACTGGTGCTGCGCCTGAAGGAACGATCGCCCCAGCGACGCGCCGCCAAGAACCCGTATCAGGAAAAACTGGGTGATCAAATCGGCGGCGCCATTGCCGGCCGCGGGGCCATAGGCAATCGTGGTGGCGCCCACATAGCCAATTGCGCCCGAAAGCAGGGCCTGATTGCTGATCGGCGTAGCCGTGCCCGCAAGCTGCACGTCATAAAGTTCCGCGCCATAGCAGCACTCCGCGGCGATAACCGTGCCGGATGTGATCTTTCCCGCGATCTTGGAGGACTCCATCGCGTCCGCGAACGTGCGCGGCGGACCTTCGCCATAGAACTTCGGATCCGCTTTCGCGCCGTGGCAGTTGATGAACCAGCTTCGCGCCTTGAGCTTCGGATTAATTCCGGGATGTCCCGGCGGCGGCGAATTCACCGTGGCATGTCCCGGCCCAAAAATGTTCTCGACACTCTCCGCGGTCGAGCCTTTCCAAACAGAGGCGGTGATGGAGAATGGCTTGGCATAATCGGCCTTGCTTCCAGGTTTGCTCTTCGCTGACTGATCCAAGAGCCGCACGAGCTCCGAAGCATCCGTGCCGCCGGTGATATCCGGAATTCGGCCCATGACTCGCGTGGGCCCGAGGAAGGTTGCGATGTCGCGGCTGAAGCTCGCATCGCACGTATAGGGAAGATCGCTCGGCACATCGGGATCGTCGTCGTCATTATCGGCATCGCTGTCGGTATTGAGCGGATTGTTCAGCTTGATGTGGCAGACGACGTCCGCGCTGCCAAGGATGACGAGATAGGCGGGCTCGAGGCTCTTGCAGATTGCGTCGATCGCAATCTTCGTGTCCCGTTCGGACGTGGCGGAGCCGACGACTTTCCCCTTCACCTTCTTCATCGCCGCCGTGCTGTCCAGCGAGATGACCTTCGTTTGCAGTTCGCGCGCCGCATCCGCCTTGATCAAGCGGTCCAGGGCACTCTTGATGTCCTTGAGTCCGGCAGCTCCATACTTTTCCGATAAAGCCGAGAAGTTGGTTACGATGACCTTCGTCGACACGGCGGCCTCCCTGATGTTTCATCGCTTGGACGGGTCCCGGATTCTCCCGTCATTGCAAGTTAGGATAAAGCGCCAAGGGCCGATGTGGCAAATTGCACAATTGCTGGGGCGCTAGAGCAACCGGCGGTCATTCGACCGCCGGTAAGTTGCTCCAGCAATTTGAATCTGGCGCATAACTGAACGCTCAAGTGATTCCACTTGAGCGCGTTATGCGCTAGCCGTTTCCGAGCCGCGCCAAAAGTTCCGGCGTTGGAT
>JAAURV010000006.1 GCA_012032065.1 Hyphomicrobiales bacterium | reverse complement strand
ACCGGCGGTCATTCGACCGCCGATAAGTTGCTCTAGCATTTTGAATCTGGCGCATAACTGAACGCTCAAGTGATTCCACTTGAGCGCGTTATGCGCTAGGCGTTCATCGAGTCAAAGAAATCGCTGTTGCCCTTGGTCTGGCGCAGCTTGTCGAGCAGGAACTCGATGGCATCCACCGTGCCCATGGGATTGAGAATGCGGCGGAGCACGTAGGTCTTCTTAAGCAGCTCTGCCTTGACCAGCAGCTCTTCCTTTCGCGTGCCCGAACGCAGAATGTCGATCGACGGGAACACGCGCTTGTCCGCCACCTTGCGGTCGAGGATGATTTCCGAGTTGCCGGTGCCTTTGAATTCTTCGAAGATCACCTCGTCCATGCGGCTGCCGGTGTCGATGAGCGCAGTGGCGATGATGGTGAGGGATCCGCCTTCCTCGATATTGCGTGCCGCGCCGAAGAAGCGCTTCGGACGCTGCAATGCGTTGGCGTCGACACCGCCCGTCAGCACCTTGCCGGAGGAGGGCACAACCGTGTTGTAAGCGCGGCCCAGGCGCGTAATCGAGTCGAGGAGGATCACAACATCGCGCCCATGCTCGACCAGGCGCTTCGCTTTCTCGATCACCATTTCGGCCACTTGCACGTGGCGCTGCGCCGGCTCGTCGAAAGTCGAAGAAATCACCTCGCCCTTCACCGACCGCTGCATGTCGGTCACTTCCTCGGGCCGCTCGTCGATGAGCAGCACGATCAGAAAGCACTCGGGATGATTGCTGGTGATGGAATGCGCGATGTTCTGCAGGAGCACGGTCTTGCCGGTGCGCGGCGGCGCGACGATCAAGCCGCGCTGGCCCTTGCCCAATGGCGCCACGATATCGATGACACGCGCCGAATAATCCTTCTTCGTGGGATCGGCGGTTTCCATCTCAAGCCGCTCGTCGGGATAGAGCGGCGTGAGGTTATCGAAGTGCACCTTGTGGCGCATCTTTTCCGGGTCTTCGAAATTGATGGTGTTGACTTTGACCAGCGCGAAGTAGCGCTCGCCTTCCTTGGGGCTGCGGATCTGGCCTTCGACCGTATCGCCGGTGCGAAGCGCGAATTTCCGGATCTGGCTGGGGCTCACATAGATGTCGTCGGGCCCGGCGAGATAGTTTGCATCAGGCGAACGCAGAAAGCCGAAGCCGTCCTGCAACACTTCGACGACGCCTTCGCCGATGATCTCGACATCCTTGGCGGCGAGGTTCTTGAGAATCGCGAACATCAGCTCCTGCTTGCGGAGCGCACTGGCGTTCTCGACCTGGAGTTCCTCGGCGGTCGTCACTAGTTCAGCCGGCGACTTGAGCTTGAGGTCCTTGAGCTTGACTTCCTTGAGTTCTGCGATGTCGGTCATGTGGATAAGGTTCTTTGAGGATGATGAACGCCGGCGGCCAAAAAGCGCCAGTCATGAAGGAGGGAGGGAAACGCCGCGATCATGGAATACCGTCGCGGGCCGTGGCGGCTATGTAGCAAACTTTTCAAATCCTGCAAGCCCTAAATTCAGAAGGGCCTGACGATCACCATGATCACGATCACGATGAGCAACACAGTTGGCACTTCGTTAATGATGCGAAAATAGCGGCCATCTCTCACGCGGAGATCGCTGGCGAATTCACGCCGATGCCGTTCAAGCCGCCCATGGAACGCGCTCATCGCGAGAACCGCGACGAACTTGACCGCGAACCAGGGCTCGAAGCCTGAAAACAGCCCGCCGAGATATGCCGAGACAAGGCCAAGCACCCAAACTGCAATCATCGCCGGCCGCATAATGGCGTTCAGCAGCCTTCGCTCCATGGTTTTGAAGAGTTCGGACATCTCGCTGCCCGGCAGCGTGCCGGCGTGATAAACGAAGAGACGCGGCAGATAGAACAACCCCGCCATCCAGGCAAAGGCCGCGATCACATGCAGCGCCTTGATCCATAGCAAGAGATCGCCGGACAACTCAACCTCCATCCGCTTGCCGCACGGCGTCGATTACCGCCGCCAGCCGCGCCGGATTGGTCTCGGGCTTGAGGCCGTGGCCCAGATTGAAAATATGCCGGTTCTTGGGAACGGCCCGCGCCAGCGACGCCGCGCGTTGGCGGCAAATGCGTTCATCGGCGAGAAGCGCCAGCGGATCGAGATTTCCCTGAACCGCCGCCGTTTCAGGAACAACCTTAAGCGCATCGGCCATGTCGAACTCGGCCTCGATTCCAGCGGCGGCGGCTTTCGACTCGCGCAGCAAGCCGCCATGCGCCATTCCTATTCCTTTGGCAAAGAGGATCACCGGTATCCCGGGGTGGAGCGCTTTGAGTCTCGCTGTTAATTCAACCAGTGGCGCACGCACCCAACGGCTGCGCTCTTCCGGCGCAAGTTCACCCGCCCAAGAATCGAATATCTGAATCGCTTGCACGCCTGCGGCGATCTGGGCGCTCAAGTACACAAGCGAATTCTCGACCAGCCGGTCAATCAACACCGTGAACCACTCTGGCGCTTCGATCGCCGCCAAGCGCGCCGCATTACGGTCCGAACTACCGCCTTCGATCATGTAGCTCGCAACCGTCCATGGCGCTCCGCAGAAACCAATCAATGGAATGCCGTCAGGCAGGCCTTCGCGAACGCGCGCAACGGTCTCGCATACGCGCTTCACCTTCTCGCTCTCGTTCACATCCTTCAATGCTCGCACCGCTGCTTCATCGCCTACCGTCTCCAGCACCGGCCCTTCGCCTTCCACGAAACGAAGCTCCAGGCCCATGGCATGCGGCACGACCAGAATGTCAGAGAAAAGAATTGCCGCGTCGAGATCGAAACGGCGGAGCGGCTGAAGCGTTACCTCCGCGGCCAGTTTAGGATTGTAGCAGAGATCGAGAAACGACCCCGCCTTTTCTCTCACCGCGCGGTATTCTGGCAGGTAGCGTCCCGCTTGCCTCATGAACCAGATTGGCCGCCGGTGGGGCTGACAGCCGTTCAAGACGTTCAGAAAGGCGCTCTCGCTCATTCATGCTTCCTAAAAAGAAATGGAATCTAGACTCTTGTTTCTTTAGTTGTAGGGAGATGCGCGGGATACCGCATTATGGTTCCGGTTTTCGGCAAACTCAGCCTAGTGGCTTCGGCGCTCATCGAACACAGGAAAAATAGTTATTTTAAATCAATATGTTATACTGAAACCTCCGAGATTATGAGTTACTATCCACAGAGCCAAGTTATCCCCGATTCCCCCACGGCTATATTAGCAGGGGCAAACTTGTGGACAGCTTCCGGCAAAATGTTCGTAAGAGACAGTAGCAAATTTCCCGCCCCTCATTTATCCACAATCGATCCCCTGCAGATGGGTGACTTGTGAAATCGATGGGCCAACGCTTTTTCCATATGCACCTGATCTCGGATGCGACCGGAGAGACGTTGAATCTCGTCGCCCGCGCCGCCTCTGCCTACTATTCGGACTATCACCCGATTGACCACATCTACGCGCTAGTACGCACACCTAAACAGCTCGAGCGGGCGCTGAACGACATTGAACGCCAACCTGGCATCGTGCTCTTCACGCTCACCGACAAAGCACTTCGACTGCAGCTTGAAGAAAGTTGCACCAAGCTCTCGCTTCCCTGCATTTCGATTCTCGATCCGGTGATCGACAGCTTGGCGCGTTATCTCAATGCGGAGTCCCGCCCGCAACTTGGCAAGCAACACGCACTCAACGCCGAATATTTCCGCCGCATCGATGCGCTCAACTTCACCATGGCGCATGACGACGGCCAGCAGACGGACGACCTTGACGAAGCCGAGATCGTTTTGATCGGCATCAGTCGCACATCGAAAACACCAACCAGTATCTATTTGGCCCAGCGCGGTATCCGCACCGCGAACGTTCCCATAGTGCCAGGAACGCCAATACCTCAAGAGCTGTTTGCGCTCTCCAAGCCGCTTGTCGTGGGGCTTGTGGCCAGCGCCGAACGGATCGCGCAAATGCGCCGGCAGCGCTTGATCGGCCTCAATCAGACGCAGGAAACCTCTTACGACGATCCGCGCCAGATCACTCAGGAAACTGTCTACATGAAAAAACTCTGCAGCGAGCACAATTGGCCGATGATTGATGTCACGCGACGCTCGGTCGAGGAGAGCGCCGCCGCCGTGATCAATCTCTTCAACGAGCGCAACGGCCATCAGGAAGAGTATCTGCCGTGAAGCTTATCCTCGCTTCCGCCAGTTCGGCGCGCGCGCAGATTCTCCACAATGCCGGTCTTGAATTCGGCATCGAAGTCGCGGGTGTCGACGAGGATGCGCTCAAGGTCAGCCTAGCGGGCAAGGAACCGGCCACTGTCGCCCGCGCGCTCGCGGAGGCAAAGGCGCTGGCGGTATCGCGGAACTATCCAAATGTCCTGGTTTTGGGCGCGGATCAAGTCGCGGTGCTTGATGGCGCGATAAGGAACAAGTCGCGGACGATGGAGGAAGCGCGGATTTCGCTGAAGGAATTTCGCGGCGGCGGACACACATTGATCTCCGCCATATGCTGCGCCGAGAACGGCTCCATCGTCTTCGATCACCAAGAAACTGCAACACTTCACATGCGGGCGTTCAGCGACGGATTCCTCGACGAGTATCTGAAGCGCTGCGGAAGCGATGTGCTGACCTCTGTCGGCGGTTACAAGATCGAAGGCCTCGGCATCCAGCTTTTCGAAAGCATCCAAGGAAGCCACTTCACCATTCTGGGCATGCCAATCCTGCCGTTGCTCGATTTTCTTCGCGGCAGGGGAATCGTCGCGGCATGAAGAAGGCCTGCGTCATTGGCTGGCCAATTGCCCATTCGCGCTCGCCGCTCATCCACGGCTATTGGCTCAGGACGCTTGGCATAGAAGGGTCTTACGAGAAGGTGCCGGTGGAGCCGCAAGACGTGGAAAACTTTCTGCGCGATCTCAAGGCCAATGGATACGCCGGATGCAATGTCACGATTCCGCACAAGGAAGCGGCTTATGCTGTGATGGATCGTGTTGATGATATCGCGCGCAAACTCGGCGCCGTGAACACCGTCTATGTCCGCGGCGGAAAGCTCCACGGAACGAGCACCGATGGCGAAGGCTTTCTGGCGAGCCTGCTGTCGAAGTTTCCGGCCATGTCGTTGCGGGACGCCAAGGTCGTGATCCTCGGCGCGGGAGGAAGCGCGCGCTCGATTATCCCATCGCTGCAAAGCGCCGGAGCGGGGCAAACGGTGATCGTCAATCGCAGCCTCGATCGCGCCGAAAAACTGCGCGGAGACATGGGGCCGGGCGTCGAAGCGAGAGCCTGGAACAGCCTCGCGGATGAGCTTCGCGGCGCTGCGCTGCTGATCAATACAACGTCGCTTGGCATGCACGGCCAACCGGATCTCGACATCGATTTGGGTCCGCTGCCGAAGACAGCGGTGGTCTCGGATATCGTCTATGTGCCGCTCGAAACCGCGTTTCTGCGTGACGCGCGCCAAGCTGGTTACCGTACCGTAGGCGGACTTGGCATGCTTCTGCATCAGGCGGTTCGCGGGTTCGAGTTGTGGTTCGGCGTCAGGCCAACGGTGACGCCGGAACTCGAGCAGCTCATCATGCAGGATGTGATGAAGGCATGATCATCCTTGGCCTCACCGGCTCGATTGCCATGGGCAAGAGCGAAACTGCCAAAATGTTCGCGAGCCTTGGCGTGCCCGTGTTCGACGCGGATGCCGAAGTGCACAAGCTTTACCGGAAGGGCGGCGCGGCAGCGCCGCTGATCGCCAGCCGGTTTCCGGAAGCCGTGAAGGACGGCGTGGTGAACCGGCAAACTCTCTCGCGCTTGATAGCTGACGATCCCCAGGCGCTTGGCGATCTGGAATCAGTTGTTCATCCGCTCGAGCGCAAGGCGGAATGCGTCTTCATCGAAGCCGCCCGCGCGAAAGGCGAGAGGCTTGTGGTCCTCGATATCCCGTTGCTCTTCGAAACTGGCCGCGAAAGCGATTTCGACTATACCGCGGTCGTATCGGCGGACGCGGAAGAGCAGCGGCGCCGCGCTCTGGCGCGGCCTGGAATGACGGTGGAAAAGTTCAAGCGAATCCTGGACCGGCAGATGCCGGACGCCGAAAAGCGGAAGCGCGCGGACTTCATCATCGCGACCGATACTTTGGAAATTGCGAGCCGGGCGGTTGCCGCAATCGTCGAAAAACTGAAAGCGAATGCGTCATGAGGGAAATCGTACTCGACACCGAAACCACCGGCCTCGATCCAGCCCAAGGCCATCGCGTGGTCGAGATCGGCGCGCTCGAACTGATCAATCACGTGGCGACCGGCAAGACCTTCCACGCCTACATCAATCCCGAGCGCGACATGCCGAAGGAAGCGGAAGCGGTGCATGGCCTCACCACGTCGTTCCTGCGCCCCAAGCCAGTGTTCGCCTCGGTTGTGAACGACTTTCTTGCCTTCATCGGAGATGCGCCGCTCGTTATCCACAATGCCGCATTCGACACAGCCTTTCTCAATGCCGAGCTTTCCTACTGCAAGCTGCCCATCCTTTTGGAGGAGCGCATCGTCGATACGCTGCAGATCGCCCGCAAACGTCATCCCATGGGCCCCAACAGCCTCGATGCCCTGTGCAAACGCTACGGCATCGACAATTCCAAGCGCACCAAGCATGGAGCGCTTCTCGACTCGGAACTGCTGGCGGAAGTCTATCTCGAATTGGTTGGCGGAAGGCAGACAGCGTTGACACTCGCAACGTCCGCCAGAGGTTCAATTGCCCAATCCGCCTCGCGCGGAATCGCCATGCGGCCCCAGCCGCTCCCCCCGCGCATCACCGAAGCAGAACGCGAAGCCCACCGCAAACTTATAGCCGAGCTTGGCGAGGCCAGCCTCTGGCCGCGAGAAGCTTAAGCCTTGGCCACCGCCGCCGCCTGCTGTTGCTGCTGCGCCTGCATCCGCTTCTGATACATCTGGGCAAAATCGATGGGGTCCAGCATCAACGGCGGAAACCCGCCATTCCGCGTCGCCTCGGCCAGAATTTGCCGCGCGAAAGGGAACAGCATGCGCGGGCATTCGATCAACACAGCCGCGTGCAGAATGTTCTGCTGGAAGTTCTCGAGACGGAACACGCCGGCATAGAGCAGCTCCGCCGCGAAGATGGCCTTGCCCTCGACAGTCGCTTTGGCGTCGAGATGAAGCTCAACCTCGAAGTCGGTGGGCGCGAGGTTACGGGCGTTGACATTTACCGCGACGTTGATGTCGGGCGCCTTGCTCTGCGGCGCCAGCGACTTGGGCGCGTTCGGGTTCTCGAAGCTGAAGTCCTTCAGATACTGCGCCAGAATGCGCATGGTCGGCTGCGAGCCAGGTTGCGGCGGCGGGGCCTGGATATTGACGGCCTGGGCAGCCCTCGGTGCTGCGGCCGTCACTGCAGGGGTTGCCGGGGCTTCCGTCTTGGATGATCCGTTGCCGCCCGATGTCTTGGCCGCCGGCCGCCGTGGAGCTGGCTTTGCTGTCTTCACCATGCGAATTCCTTGCCTCGTGATTTGCCGGTTACCACCAGCTTGTGGCCGCTCGCTATCACGGCAGGTGAGGTGCCGCAAGCCGCTAGGGCAGAGACGGCGGAGGGCTATTTGGTCCATGCTCCGGTCCAACCTCGATGGCTTCGCCTTCGATTACGGGACCTCCGCCCGGATAGGTCCGCGTCGAACCCGGTTTGACCACGGTCACATGCCTTTCGAGAAAGCGCGCCACCCGGCTCCGGACGGGCGGCAGCAGCAGCAGCGCAAGCCCGGCGATATCGCTCAAAAACCCCGGCACAATCAGCAAAAGCCCAGCCATACCCAGAAGCAACCCCTTCGCCGCCTGTTCGGAAACTTCCCGGGAACGACCAGGCCTGGCGGCTCATCACGGCCATGGCATTAGCCCCGCTGGAGCGGATGAGCGCCGCCCCCGCCACGATCCCCAGAAAAAGCAGCAAAAGCACGGAAAACACCCCAATCCGGCTTCCCACCCAGATCATGGCGGCGATCTCGGCGAAACAGAGGGCGAGGAAGACGATGGGAATGAAACGCAAGTGTGGCAATCCGAGAGGTAGAATGCGACAATCCAACTTGGACCGCCGGTCAAGGCTACTATATAAGGGTCCAGGCACTCATGATTCAACGCCGCCAGGCCAAGTTCGCTAGCCGGCACGGGAAACCCGATGGACCAAATGTTCGACCCGCTCAACCTGATCCTGCTCGCCGTGGCGCTGATCGTATTCTGGCGCCTGCGCTCGGTTCTGGGCGAACGCACAGGTAACGAGCGGCCGCCGATCGATCCCTACGCGCGCACAAGGAACACGCCCGCGCCGGCCGAGGGCAAGGTTCTCAAATTCCCCGATGACGCCAAGAAGCCGCAAACCGGTTCTGCCGATCAGCCGGAGG
Source organism: Hyphomicrobiales bacterium (assembly GCA_012032065.1). GTDB lineage: Bacteria > Pseudomonadota > Alphaproteobacteria > Rhizobiales > Aestuariivirgaceae > Aestuariivirga. The sequence goes on along the minus strand of JAAURV010000006.1, from coordinate 19,136 downwards.
CTGTGGCGGAAGCCTGGGAGGGATATGCCGCGGAAGGCTCGGCCACGGCCCATGGCCTGACCCAGATTGCCAACGCCGACCGCAACTTCAACACCAAGGTGTTCGTCGATGGCGCCAGGATGGCTTACGAGATGATCGTCGAAGCCTTCGCCCAAGGCGACAAGACGGCGTTGAAGCCGCTCCTGTCGCGCGAAGTCATGGAAGGATTTGCCTCGGATATCGATGAGCGTGCGCGGAAGGGCCTCCGCATGGACACCAAGTTCGTCGGCATCGATAATGCCGAAGTCTCCGCCGCCGATCTCCAGAGCCGCCGCGCCAGCATCACCATGCGCTTCGTCAGCCAGATGATCACCGCGACTCTCGACAAGAGCGGCGCGGTGGTGGATGGCGATGCGAAAGAGATCCGCGAAGTGATCGATATCTGGACCTTCGAACGCGACGTGAATTCCCGCGATCCCAACTGGAAGCTGGTCGCCACCGACGCGATGGGCTGATGCAGCTCTTGTGCCTGGCCGCGGTTTTGGTCATGGCTTCGATCATGACCGCCGCCGCACAGCCGATTCTCTCTCCCGTCCGCTTCTCCGATCTGCAAGGCTGGTCCGCCGACGATCATGCAGCGGCGCTTGCTGCTTTCCGCCGCTCCTGCGGCGAGATCATCGAGGAAGGCCGCGCCTTCGAGCGTCCCGTACAGCATGGCGGAACCCGCGAGGAATGGATCGCAGTCTGCCGCAAAGCTGAAGGTGCACGCGATGCGAAAGCCTTTTTCGAGAGCGAATTCACGCCACTGCAGGTCAACGACCCCAAGCGGCCCGAAGGCCTGTTCACCGGCTACTATGAACCGGAAGCCTTGGGCAGCCGTGAATTTGGCGGCGAGTATCAGGTTCCGGTCTACCGTAAGCCTCACGACCTTACAGTTCTCCCGGGCTCGGACGGCGATCCCGGCAACCTGAAATACGGACGCCTTGTTGATGGCAAGCCGCAGAGCTATTTCACCCGCAGGGAAATCGAGCAGGGCGCACTGAAGGGCCGCCGCCTCGAGATTGCTTATCTCAAGGACTGGGCCGATGCCTTCTTCATCCATGTGCAAGGTTCTGGCCGCATCCGCCTGCCGGATGGTTCTGCGATCCGTCTGGCTTATTCGGCGAAGTCAGGACAGCCTTATACAGGGATCGGCGGCGTATTGGTCGAGCGAGGCGTGCTGACCAAAGACAACATGTCGATGCAAGCCCTGCGCGGCTGGATGAAGGCCAACCCGCAAGCCGCGCGTGAGCTGATGTGGGAGAACAAGTCCTTCGTTTTCTTCCGTGAAGTCGAGGTGGCCGATCCAAATCTTGGCGCACCTGGCGCGGCAAAAGTGTCGTTGACGCCGCTCCGCAGTCTCGCTGTCGATCGCGGCTTCTGGATTTTCGGTACGCCCATCTGGCTCGATACGAAAACGCCGTCAGGCCCAAATCAGCAGTTCGAAGATTTCCGCCACCTCATGATTGCGCAGGACACGGGCACTGCCATCAAGGGCCACGTACGCGGAGATGTCTATTGGGGCTGGGGCGAGAAGGCGGCGCTCACCGCGGGCCACATGAAAAGTCCCGGCCGCATGACGGTGCTTCTGCCCAAAACCCTCGCGGCGCGGCTTCTGTCCCAGCAATGAAACGGCCCTTTCAGGTTGGCGATCACGGCCTGTGGGACGATATTGTCCGCACTGTGAAGCCGCTTTCGGGATCGGGGCGCAAGAAACCTGCCGCGCCCAAAATCTTGTCACCCAAGCACGTCGCGCAGCCGCCGATCCAGCCCATCGTTCCGCATTTCTCGAAATCGTCTCCACCGCCGATTTCTGGTTTCGACCGCCGCACCGCGCAGAAGCTCACCCGCGGCAATGTCGAGATCGACGGACGCATCGATCTGCATGGCACGAGCGTCGAAGCCGCCCGCGGCCATCTCCTGCATTTTCTCGCGAGCCGCCGTCATCGCGGCGACCGCACCGTGCTTGTCATCACGGGCAAGGGAGACTCGCCATTTGCCCGCCATACGCTTCATGGCAGCCAACACTTTCATGCGCCGGAGAGGCAAGGGCGCTTGCGCCGTCATGTGCCCGAGTGGTTTCACGAGCCGGAGTTCCGCGCCCACGTGACGGGCTTCCAGCCGGCTCACCCGAAACATGGCGGCGGCGGCGCCTTCTATGTGAAGCTCCGCCGCATCCGCGAACAATGACGCCCTTCGGCGAGAAGATGCGGAAGCTCCGCGCCGAGCGCGGCATGACACTCCGCGACATGGCGGAAAACATTGGCGTCTCCAGCGCCTACCTTTCCGCGCTCGAACACGGCAAACGCGGCAGGCCCGGCTGGCATCTGATTCAGCGCATCATCTCGCATTTCAACATCATCTGGGACGAAGCCGAGGAAGTCGCCCGCCTTGCCCGCATCTCGCACCCGCGCGTCACCATCGATACCTCCGGCCTCGATCCCAAAGCCACCGAACTCGCCAACCGCTTAGCCGACGACATCGCCAAGCTCGACGGCAAGGCCATCGGCGAGATGCTGGCCGTGTTGGATATGCGAAAGCAGAAGGGACGTTAGAGGCCTGATCCGTCCATTGCGCGGAGAGCATCGCAACAGGGCCACGCCGCCTCAAGCCCGAGCCCCTTCGGGGTTCGCGCCAAAGAGGGCGCGAAGGCTTGACCCAGCGCGGCTCTGTTGCAAATCCTCCGGTGACGCAATCGACGGATCGATGTGGCGGCTTCGCATTAGGCCTCGCCATGATGTCCCATTCATTGCTTCACAGCGAACCTGCGCCGGGCGGCGAGGCTGTCAATGCTTCGCGCCCGCGGGCGCGAACGCCGCAGGGACTTGGCATTGATAGCTTCGACGTCCGGTGCGACCATCAGAAAAGCAATGGGTGAGGGACACCGTCGCCGATTCCGCCTGGATGGGAACCGCTAGAGAATAAACTTCGACAGGTCCGTGTCCTTCGCGAGATCGCCCAGATGCTTCTGCACGAAGGCGGCATCGATTTCGACGCTGTCTCCGGAGCGGTCCGTCGCCGTGTAGCTTAGTTCGTCGAGCACGCGCTCCATCACCGTCTGCAAACGCCTAGCGCCGATGTTCTCGACCGAGGCGTTGATTTCCGCGGCAATGGTCGCGATCGAATCGATGGCATCTTCGGTGAAGGAGAGTGTCACCCCTTCGGTGGCGAGCAGTGCCACATACTGCTTGATCAGGCTCGCTTCCGGTTCCGTCAGGATGCGCTTGAACTCATCCTTGCCCAACGCCTTCAACTCCACGCGGATTGGCAAGCGGCCTTGCAATTCCGGCAAGAGATCGGAAGGCTTGGCGATATGAAACGCGCCCGAGGCGATAAAGAGAATATGATCCGTCTTCACCGGCCCATGCTTGGTTGAAACCGTGGTGCCTTCAATGAGCGGCAGAAGATCGCGCTGCACGCCTTCGCGGCTCACATCCGCGCCGGCCCGTTCCGATCGCGCGCAGATCTTGTCGATCTCGTCGAGAAACACGATGCCGTTGTTCTCGACCGCATCGATGGCTTCCTGAATCACCTGCTCCTGGTCGAGCAGCTTGTCGCTTTCCTCGTTGCTGAGAAGCTCGTGACTCGCGCGCACCGTGGTCTTGCGCGATTTGGTGCGTCCACCAAATGCCTTGCCCAGCATCTCGGAAATGTTGATGACGCTCGCCGAAGAGCCGGGCATTCCCGGAATGTCGAATGACGGAACGCCGGTGTCCGCCACTTGGATTTCGATTTCCTTGTCGTCGAGCTCGCCGGCGCGCAGTTTCTTGCGGAACGATTCGCGGGTCGATTCGGAGGCGTTCGCTCCCACCAGCGCATCGAGCACGCGCGCTTCCGCGTTGAGCTGCGCCTGCGCTGTCACATCCTTGCGCTTCGCGGCCCGCACCATGCCAATGCCGGCTTCAACGAGATCGCGGATAATCTGGTCTACATCCCGGCCAACGTAACCCACTTCCGTGAACTTCGTCGCCTCCACCTTGATGAACGGCGCGTTTGCGAGTTTCGCCAGCCGCCGCGCGATCTCGGTCTTGCCCACGCCCGTTGGCCCGATCATCAAAATGTTCTTCGGCATCACCTCGTCACGCATGGCGCCAGTCAATTGCTTGCGCCGCCAGCGGTTGCGAAGCGCGATAGCGACGGATCGCTTCGCATCCTTCTGTCCAATGATATAGCGGTCGAGTTCGGAGACGATCTCGCGCGGGGAAAAATCTGTCATCTTCACACCGCTTCCAGCGTCTCGACCGTGAGATTTGCATTCGTGTAAACGCAAATCTCCGCCGCGATCGCCATCGACCTCCGCGCGATTGCCTCGGCATCGAGTTCGCCGTCGATAAGAGCGCGCGCCGCGGCCAGCGCGTAATTGCCGCCGGAGCCGATGGCGACGACGCCGCGCTCGGGCTCAAGCACATCGCCTGTGCCGGTCAAAACCAGCGACACTTTCTTGTCGGCCACGATCATCATCGCCTCGAGGCGGCGGAGATAGCGATCGGTGCGCCAGTCCTTCGCCATGTCGACGCAGGCGCGGGTTAACTGCTCAGGGTACTGTTCTAGTTTGGCCTCCAGCCGCTCGAACAAGGTCATCGCGTCGGCTGTGGCGCCGGCAAACCCCGCGATCACGTGACCGGCGCCGAGCGGCCTAACCTTTCGCGCATTGCCCTTGATGATGGTCTGGCCGAGACTCACCTGCCCGTCGCCGGCGATCACCACTTTGCCGCCCTTTCTCACCGAGAGAATAGTCGTGCCGTGCCATGTCTGCGGATCGCTCATCGCCTCCAGCCTTTCCGGGCCTCATGTAGGAAGCCGCATAGGCAAGGAAAAGAGGCGTAAAGTCAACCTGTTAACGGCTCCTGGACAGGTCAGTGGTTTTCCCATATCGCAAGTGCTAAGAGCCCGCGCTGAAACGGAAAACCATGCGCAGCGCCAAGATCGAACGCTCAACCACCGAGACCAGCGTCTCCGCCGAGGTGAACCTCGACGGCACGGGCGAGTTCGCCGTGAAGACCGGCGTCGGCTTTCTCGATCACATGCTGGAGCAGCTCTCGCGCCATTCGCTGATCGACATGAAGGTCGAGGCCAGGGGTGACACCCATATCGACTTCCACCACACCACCGAGGATACGGGCATTGCACTTGGCCAAGCCGTGGCGAAAGCGCTTGGCGATCGAAAAGGCATCCGCCGCTATGCGAGCGCCAACCTTCCGATGGACGAAGCGATGACCCGCGCCGCTATCGATGTCTCTGGAAGACCCTTTCTCGTGTGGAACGTCTCCTTTCCGGCGCCCAAGATCGGCGAATTCGACACCGAGCTGGTGCGCGAATGGTTCCAGGCTTTCGCCATGAACGCAGGCGTGACGCTCCATGTCGAAAATGTCTACGGCGCGAACAGCCACCACATCGCGGAATCCTGCTTCAAGGCGCTCGCACGTTCGCTCCGCGAGGCCATCGAACCCGATCCCCGCCAGAAAGATCGCATTCCCTCCACAAAAGGCACGTTGGGAGCGTGATGGCGATCTATTCCGTTCATGGCGATCCATCGAAGCCTGAAGAGGCAGTCTTTGTTCGCGAAGGTTTCAGCTTTGCCGCATTCGTCTTTCAGCCCTTCTGGGCCTTGTGGAGCCGGATGTGGGTCACCGCGGCTATTCTCTTCGCGATCGGCATATTGATCAGTACGTTGAATTTCTCCTCCACCGTTCAATCGTTGGCCAGTCTCATGATTGCGCTCGTTTTCGGTGCCATCGCAAACGATCTTCGCCGCCGCTCGCTGTCGCTCAAAGGCAAGGAAGGCTTGGGCCTTGTATCGGGTGACTCGCTTGAAGAGGCTGAATTGCGCTTCTATCTCTCGGGGCCAAGCCAGCCGGCCGTGAATGCCGCGCTCGCGCCTGATGTGCCCCGCCCCGCGCCTGGCCATGAGCCGCTGGGCCTGTTCGGCTGATGCCGTCGCGCATTGCCATCATCGATTATGGATCTGGCAACCTTCACTCGGCCGCCAAGGCGTTCGAGCGGGCATCGCAGGAAGCAGCAACGGGGCACGAGGTTCTGGTCACCACCGATCCCGATCAGGTGCGCAAAGCCGAACGCATCGTCCTGCCCGGCGTCGGCGCCTTTAGGGATTGCCGCGATGGCCTCAAGGCCGTACCCGGCATGTGGGCCACGCTTGCCGATGAAGTGGCGAAGGGAATGCCCTTCCTCGGAATCTGCGTCGGCATGCAACTGATGGCGGATCGCGGCCACGAGCATGAGGTGACGGAAGGCTTTGGATGGATCGCCGGCGACGTGCGCCGCATCGCACCCGCCGATCCCGCGTTCAAGATCCCCCACATGGGCTGGAACACGTTGAACCTCGTGCGTCCGCATGCGCTGCTGAAGGACATCGCGCCCGGCCTTCATGCCTACTTCGTCCACTCCTATCACATGGAACTCCGCGATCCCACGAATCTCATCGCGACTGCCTCTTACGCACAGGAGATCACGGCCATCGTTGGCCGCGACAACATCGCGGGTACGCAGTTCCATCCGGAGAAAAGCCAAAAGCTGGGCCTCGCACTCATCGCAAATTTCCTCAGGTGGCGGCCATGATCCTATTTCCCGCCATTGACCTGAAGGATGGCCGATGCGTGCGTCTCAAGCTCGGCGACATGGCGCAGGCAACCGTCTTCAACGGCAATCCCGCGGCGCAGGCGCTGGCGTTCCAGAATCAGGGATTCGAATGGCTGCACATCGTCGACCTGAATGGAGCCTTCGCCGGAAAGCCCGTGAATGGTGAAGCGGTGGAAGCGATCCTCGGCACCGTCACAATTCCTGCGCAACTCGGCGGCGGCATCCGCAACATGGGCGCAATCGAAAGCTGGCTCGCGAAGGGAGTTCGGCGCATCATTCTCGGAACCGTCGCATTGCGCGATCCTGCGCTGGTGAAACAGGCCTGCCAGAATTTTCCGGGCCGCATCGTTGTTGGCATCGACGCCAAGGGTGGCCGCGTGGCGGTGGAAGGTTGGGGAGAAACTTCCATGCTCACCGCCATTGAATTGGCGCATCGTTTCGAGGACGCGGGCGTTGCCGCGATTGTCTTCACCGATATCGACCGCGATGGAATCCTGAAAGGCCTCAACATCGGCTCGACCCTCGAGCTAGCGCGAGCCACGAAAATCCCGGTGATAGCCTCGGGCGGCCTCGCATCGATGACCGATGTCTCGCGGCTCCTCGAGCCCGATTGCGAAATCCTCGAAGGCGCGATCACGGGCCGCGCGCTCTATGATGGGAAACTCAATGCTGCCGAGGCGCTGCGTTTGATCCGGGAGAAAGCCGCATGAGCAAAGTTCTTTTGATCACCGGTGGCAGCCGCGGCATCGGCGCTGCCATCGCGCGCAAAGCAGCGGATCAGGGTTATGCAGTCGCGATCACATATGTTGGCGAGAAGGCGCGCGCTGGCGAGATTGTCGCCGAAATCACCAAGGCCGGTGGCAAGGCCGTCGCGCTCATGGGCGATGCCAGCAAGGAAGCCGATGTGGTGCGGGTGTTTGCGGAAGCAGCAAGACTGCTCGGTCCCTTCACCCACGTGGTCAACAATGCCGGCATTACAGGAAAAAGTAGCCGTCTCGATGCCGCCGACGACAAGACCATTCGCGACACCATCGACATCAATGTCACGGGCGCCATCTTTGTGGCGCGCGAAGCCGTGCGTCATCTCTCGAAGAAGCATGGTGGCAAAGGTGGTGTCATTGTCAATATCTCGTCGGCTGCCGCAACGCTTGGAAGCCCCGGCGAATATGTCTGGTATGCCGCCTCGAAGGGCGCAATCGACTCGCTCACCTATGGGCTGGCGCGCGAAGTGGCGGACGATGGCATTCGCGTGAATGCAGTTTCGCCCGGACTTACTGCGACCGAAATTCACGAACGCTCGACTCATACGCAGGCCGCGTCGCGCGGCTTCGTCCGATGATCCCGATGAAGCGCGAAGGCCAGCCGGAAGAAATCGCCGACGCCGTGCTCTATCTCCTGAGCGATGCCGCATCCTACATCACCGGCTCCATCCTGCGTGTAAGCGGCGGCCGCTGATGCTGAAAGCCCGCATTATCCCCTGCCTCGATGTCAAGGATGGCCGCGTCGTCAAGGGCGTCAACTTCGTCAACCTGCGCGATGCCGGCGATCCGGTCGAGATCGCCAAGGCGTATGACAAGGCGGGCGCGGATGAACTTTGTTTTCTCGACATAACGGCCACGCACGAAAACCGCGGCGTCATCCTCGATGTGGTTCGGCGAACGGCGGCGCAGTGTTTCATGCCCTTGACGGTCGGTGGCGGCGTTCGCACGGCGGATGATATCCGCGCGCTGCTTCTGGCGGGCGCCGACAAGGTTTCGATCAATTCCGCCGCCGTCGCCAATCGGCAATTTGTCAGGGAAGCGGCGGAGAAGTTTGGAAGCCAATGCATTGTCGTGGCCATCGACGCCAAGCGCACCGGCGAAGGCCGCTGGAAAATCTTCACACATGGCGGGCGCAGAGAAACCGGCATCGATGCGGCGGTCTTTGCGAAAGAGGTCGTGACGCTAGGCGCTGGCGAGATCTTGCTCACTTCCATGGATCGCGACGGCACTGGCAAGGGATTCGATCTGGAATTGACGCGCGCTATCTCCGACGCAGTGGAGGTGCCGGTCATTGCATCAGGTGGTGTGGGCAATCTGAACCATCTGGTAACGGGCATCCGTGACGGCCATGCCAGCGCGGTATTGGCGGCATCCATTTTCCACTTCGGAACTCATACGATTGTCGAAGCCAAGCGCCACATGTTGGACCATGGCATTCCTGTCCGTCTCGGCTAGAATGGCGGCTGAGGGGAACCATAGATGAACCACAAACTCGATGTTCTGGCCGAACTCGCTGCGGCCATCGCCGCGCGGCGTAGCGCATCGCCCGGCAGCTCGTATACCGCCAAGCTGCTTTCGCAAGGCGTCTCCAAATGCGCCAAGAAATTTGGCGAGGAAGCTGTTGAAGCAGCAATTGCCGCGGCCGAAGGAAACAAGGCGCAACTCACTGCCGAGTCCGCCGATGTTCTCTATCACCTGCTCGTCTTGCTTGAGGCTTCGGGCGTCACGCTCTCCGATGTCATGGCCGAACTTGAACGCCGCAAGGGCACAAGCGGCATTGCCGAAAAGGCCGCGCGAAAGAACGCCTGAACATGGAACAGCTTGCCCGGGAAGTTTCGCCCTTCCGCCGCTTCACGCGCGAGGAGTGGTCGGCCTTGCGCGCCGACACGCCGATGACGCTGACCCAGGCGGACCTCGACGAGTTGCGCGGCCTCAACGACCGCGTCGATCTCAACGAAGTCGAGACTGTCTATCTTCCGCTCTCGCGGCTGCTCAATCTTTATGTGGCGGCGACGCAGAAGCTCTTCCGCGCCACCAATAGCTTCCTCCATGTCGAAGATCGCAAGGTGCCGTATGTGATCGGCATGGCGGGAAGCGTCGCCGTGGGCAAGAGCACCACGGCGCGCATTCTGCGGCGGCTTCTGTCGCGCTGGCCCAATCATCCCAAGGTCGATCTGGTGACGACCGATGGTTTCCTTCTGCCCAACCGCATTCTCGGGCGCGAAGGCCTCATGAACCGGAAAGGTTTTCCCGAGAGCTTCGATCTGCCGGCGATCCTGCGCTTCATGTCCGACATCAAGGCCGGCCGCGCGCGAGTCTCGGCGCCGATCTATTCTCATCTCGTCTACGATGTGATGCCTGGCCAAACGGTCACCTTCAGCCAGCCCGACATCCTCATCGTCGAAGGCATCAACGTGCTTCAGACTGGCCGTCCGCCGCGCGATGGCCGCGGCATTCCGAACGTGTCCGACTTCTTCGATTTTCTCGATTTACATCGATGCGGAGACTTTCGATCTCAGCCAATGGTATGTCGACCGCTTTCTCTCGTTGCGCGACGGCGCGTTCCGCGATCCCAAATCCTATTTCCACCGTTATGCATCGCTTTCGGACGAAGAAGCCCGCGCCACTGCCGCGCGCATCTGGGACACGATCAACCTGGTGAATCTCCGCGAAAACATCCTCCCCACCCGCCCCCGCGCCGATCTGGTCTTGCGCAAAGGCGCCGATCATCTGGTGCGCAGCGTTTTCCTGAGGAAGCTGTAACCTCCAATTCGCCGCAATGACCGTCTTATCTCGCATACGAGGAGCAAACCCATGCGGTTGCGCGGATTTTCACTTGCAATTGCAGTGTCGATATTTGGAGTTCCGGCGGAAGGAGCCACCACCTTATGTGCCGCGCCCTCGAGTTGGCCCGGTGGAGCAACATCCGCGGAAGTCGTCCTGACAGGCGTGAGTGCAATCGCCGCGGGCAAACGCGGCGACGGGCCAATCGAGCTAACGCCGGTGTCGCTCAATGCCGAAGTGCTTAGCCTCGGCGAGCAAATTTCGATCTCCGGCGGCGGGCTCGTTGTCCAGGGCCCTGCCGTCTGCGTACGATACCGGCCGGAATGGCTCGGCCTGACATTGGCCAATACCGGCGCCAAGGCGGTTGGAGGCACGCTGAAAATAAATATTGAGAGCGGCGTGCATCTGGAAGCCGAGTTGCCCGTGTTGATGCCCGGAGAAGTGCGTAGTTTGCTCGTAATGAGCGGCGAACCGATTTCGGCAATCGCTGCGGATGCACTGGAACTTGTTCCGAAGCACAATTAGCGCCGTTTGTCTGTGATCTGGATCACAGCCGCATATCATAACACTCACTAATCTCGATCTGTTGATCTGCATTTTCAGCACGGAGGCACGCTCATGCGACTCAATCGATCGGCAGCAAAATATCTTCTTCTCGCTCCTCTCTTCATCGCAACGCTTCCTCAGGCCGCTCACGCGCGGCTCGAGGCAAAAATGTACGCGATCACCATATGGAATGGTGGTTGCGGCGGCTCCCAGCGCGACGCATGGGACGACATGGCCGACGCCTGGTACGACGAAATCACTGACACCGGCATTTCCATTCTCGATGGTGCGTCACCGGCCATTGCGGCGAGGCCTATTCCCGCGACGGCTCTCTCATAAACGGCAACACGGTCAACAGCCTATTCGCGGATGCGAGCGTCGTCGCCTTCGGCAACGACACTCCCAATCTCGACGAGGGCGATGCGGCAATGATCGCTACGCATGGCGCCGATAGTTCCGGCGTATGGTCCGGCACGATGCGGGTCGACGAAGCGGGCGATGGCAATTGCAATATCCGCCGCGACGAGATGCAGATCGGCGATTCCGATCTCGAGTTCCTGCATCTCTCGTCCTGCAATTCGATGGACGCCAATCAATGGGGTTCATGGTGGCGGGCCTTCAGCCGCGCGCACCAGGTCGACGGCTTCCACGGCTTCATGTGGATCGGCAACGGCCTGATCTCGAACTACAGGAACTTCGCCGACGACGCCTTCGGCGGTTCGATTTCGAGTTCGTGGCTCGACAATCATTATGTGGTCAATATCTCCGGCAGCGACGACCAGTGTCCGGTCGCTTATGCCGTCGGATCGACACAGGCCGACGTCGTCAACCGGCTGCTGAACGAGCGCTACGACAATGTGTTCGGCGACCCCGCATCGGTTAGCTGGTGGGCGGCGACTTACGTTGCCGGCTGCGATCCCGCCAACGAAACGGCGCTTTAAGAGGAGGATGCCATGAAGAAACTCTTCAAGATAGCCGCTGCCGCGTTTTCGCTCGTTATATTCCCCATGATTGCCCATGCGGCCCCGCCCAACCCCCAACAGAAGGCGGCGCTCATCAGGAGTCTGGATGCCGTTCTGCCGGTGTGGGGCGCGGAAGTTCTGCGGGCGCCCGCGGGCGTCGACTGGACCGGCAACCTGAATGTGGCCGGCGTGGCCCGATCATTCAATCTTTCCGAAGTCGTCGAACTTGCCGCGGGCGCGCCAGCCGGAACGGAAGGCGTCAAGGGCAAAACAGGATTTGTCCGCGTCGACAAGGCACGTGGATTCGTCCGGATGGTCAATAATCTACTTGTGCCGAGGATCGGCGCCACACCCATTCCGCTGCCCAATGACGATCAGACAAACGCCATTGGCTTGAAGGCGCTGGGCCAACTGGGCATACCCTCGGGCGAGATTGGACCCTCCAACGCGGCCACGCAAATGGCTGCGGATGGAAGTGTCGCTTCGGCTAGGCCGGATCGTGTCAGCGCGATCCTGAGGCTCTACAGCGTCGACAGGAACATCAACAAGCTGCCGGTGTTCGGATCGAACGCGGTGATCGCGATTACGGGCCGCGGCGAAGTACAACGCCTGAAAGTTCAGTGGCCGATGTTCAAGCTGGACGTTCCCGGCGGCTTGCTGACGCGGGCCGAAGTTCTTGACCGCGCCGGCGACACGATGGTCGATCAGTACCTGCGCGCGACCGCGGTGCTCAAGGCCGAGATCGGTTATGCTCCGGCGGACAACACCGTCGGCAGCCCCTACATTCCGGTGGCGATGATCTCGGCGGCCGACGGACAGACACCCTTGCTGTTCTCGGTGCCGCTGACGAAGCCAAGCGCCGCCGACGACCGCTAGCGCATTTGCATTCCGCGTATGCGCCGCCCCGGATGGAAGTCCGGGGCGGCTTCATTGAGAATTGGCGATAATCGTCTGTATACGGACTAGGAGACTTGGACGAAATTTGCTTCACCCCAAACCGCTTTTCGTGGAGAGCTCGGCCAGGTTCACGCTTGGCCTTGCTCCCACGTGCGAAATCACTTCCGCCGCCGCGAGGCCGCCGAGTTTCGCGCAGCTGCGTAATCGCGGCCATTGGTGATGCCATGGAGAAATCCCGCGGCAAAGAGATCGCCGGCCCCAGTGACGTCGACGACCTCATCCACGGGATGAGCCGGAACCGCAATCGTCTTTCCATTCGAAACGATCACGCAGCCTTTTTCCGAACGGGTCAGAACCGCGATATCGCAATCCTGCGCGATGGCCTTCACGGCGCCGTCGAAATTCTGAGTTTGATAGAGCGACTTGATCTCCGACTCGTTGGCGAAAACGATGTCGATGTCGTTGCGGATGAGCGCCAGGAAATCGTCGCGATGGCGCTCGACGCAGAATGAATCGGACAGCGTCACCGATGTGAGACGCCCGGCTTTGCGGGCGATGCGCGCAGCGAGGCGGAATGCTTCCTTCGCCTCCTGCCGGTCGAAGAGGTAGCCCTCCATGTAGGTGACCTGCGCGGCGGAGACGATGCGCTCGTCGATATCGGCAGTGGTGAGATTGACGCAGGCGCCGAGATAGGTGTTCATCGTGCGCTCGGCATCGGGTGTGACGAAGATGAAGGAGCGCGCCGTGGCCGGGCCGTAAGTGGCCGCAGCCGAATCGAAGGCAACGCCTTGCGCCCGCATGTCGTGCCGGTAGATATCGCCCAACTGGTCTGCTTTCACTTTGCCGAAGAATGCAGCCTTGCCGCCGAAGGACGCAACGCCGGCCGCCGTATTCCCCGCCGAGCCGCCCGAAACCTCGATAGCAGGACCCATGTCGCTATAAAGATATTCGGCGCGCTCTTCGTCGATCAGGTTCATCGAACCTTTGACGAGACCGTGCTTGACGACGAACTTCTCGTCGACCTGCGCGATGACGTCCACGATGGCGTTGCCCATGGTGAGCACGTCGAAACTGCTGGCGGTCATGAAATTCCCCGAAATGCCGGGGCTGCCTAGCGGATGCAGCTTGCGAAGGCAAGGATTGCGCATTACCTGAGAGGCCATGATCAGTTCGGTCTTCAAAGCTCTCGGCGATCTCTTCGCTCCCGAATTTCGCGGCGTACTTCTGAAGGCGGTGGGCCTGACGCTGGCGCTGTTCGTTGGTCTCTTCATTCTCGTGCAGATTTTGCTGACGAGCCTCACCCAGTTGCCGTGGCCCTGGGCTGAAACCATGGCTGCCGTTGGCGTGGGTCTGGGAATGCTGGTGGCGTTTTTCTTTCTCATGTCGCCGGTGACGGCGATCTTCGCCGGCATTTTTCTCGACGAGATTGCGGCCAAGGTTGAGAAGCGCCACTATCCCAACGATCCACCGGGAACGCCGTTGCCTGCTATCACTGCTATTCTGACAGGGGCGCGTTTCGCGCTGATCGTGCTGCTCGTTCTGCTTGCGGTTCTTCCGACGGTGTTCTTCGGCATCGGCGCGATCGCCATGGTGGGCGCGAACGCATATCTGCTGAGCCGCGAGTATTTCGAGATGGCGGCGATGCGCCACATGCCGGTGGATGAAGCACGCGGATTTCGCAAGGCCAATGCGCCGCAGGTGTTTGTCGCGGGACTCATTCCGGCGGTTCTGTCGGTCGTTCCGCTGGCCAATCTACTGGTGCCGCTGTTCGCCACATCCTATTTCGTGCACCTGTTCAAGGAGGCGCGGGCGTCTTCGGTTTGAACTGGCAGATCTCCGCGATCAAACAGCGCCAGCATTCGGGCTTCCGCGCCTTGCACACATAACGCCCATGCAGAATGAGCCAATGATGCGCGTGCTTCGCGTATTGCGTTGGCACGGCTTTCAAAAGGTTCATCTCGACATCGTAAGGCGACTTTCCTGGAGCGAGTCCTGTTCGATTGCCAAGCCGGAACAGATGGGTGTCGACGGCAATCGTCGGTTCGCCGAAACAGGCATTGAGAACGACGTTCGCCGTTTTGCGCCCAACGCCCGGCAGCGCTTCGAGGGCTTCGCGATCGTGCGGAACTTCGCCGCCATGCTTTTCCACGAGTTGGCGCGAAAGGCTGATCACGTTCTTCGCCTTGCTGTTGAAAAGGCCGATGGTCTTGATATAGTCTCGAAGTTTCTCTTCGCCGAGCGCCAGAATCTGTTGCGGCGTGTCGGCGGCCTTGAAGAGAGGACCGGTCGCGCGGTTCACGCCGGTGTCGGTCGCTTGCGCGGAAAGCACCACGGCGACGAGAAAGGTATAGGGATTGAGCGATTCGAGTTCGCCCTTGGGCTCCGGTTCCGCCTGCCGGAACAATCGGAACATCCGCTCCACTTCCGCCGGTTGCAAGCGCCGCGCCTTTGCCATACCGTTTCCCCTGATTTGAAAACCCATGAGACCATGACCAGCTCCGAGCCGCAATCCTGGCGCGTTACCCTCACGCCGCACCGCTCGCTGACGCGCGAGGGTTTTCTGGCGGTCATGTTTCTCATTGTTGCGGTCAACCTGATTGGCGGCGTCGTGTTCCTGGTGGCGGGGGCTTGGCCGGTGACGGGTTTCATGGGCCTCGACGTTTTGCTGATCTGGTGGGCTTTCAAAGCCAATTTCGCCGACGCGCGGCGCACGGAACGAATTGAAATCACCGAAACTGAATTGATCCTCGAACGGCTCGCGGATGGCAGGGACCGAGTGGAACGCCGCTTCGTCCGCCGCTGGGTGAGAGTGGAATTGGAAGAGGATCACGGCCGCGAATTGATTGGTGGATTGTTTCTCCTCTCACATGGCGTGCGGACGGAGATCGGAAAGTTTCTGGCGCCGTTCGAGAAGAAGGCGTTGGCCGTGGAACTCCACCGCGCTTTGTCGAGGTTCTGAGCAAGAATCGGGTGGAAGACGGCAAGTCTCCGTCGTAAATTCGAATCATGGAACACACATTCGATACCCCATCACGCGACTACGAACTGGTCCGCTCGACGCTGGCCTTCCTTACCGAAAACTGGCGCGAGCAGCCGTCGCTCGAAGAATTGAGCGAGCGCACCGGCGTTGGCCCGCATCATCTGCAGAAGGTCTTCACCCGCTGGGCCGGGCTCTCGCCGAAAGCCTTCCTGCAGGCACTCACACTCGACCGCGCGCGCGAACTCCTGCGCGATTCAGCCAGCGTTCTCGATGCCACTTACGAAGTCGGCCTCTCGGGGCCGGGGCGGCTGCACGATCTCTTCGTGACCCACGAAGGCATGACGCCTGGAATCTACAAGGCGAAAGGACGTGGGCTGACGATTACCTATGGCTTTCATGCGAGTCCCTTCGGAACCGCGCTGGTGATGACGGCGGATCAGGGCCTGTGCGGATTGGCTTTTGCCGATGACGGCGGCGAGGCGGCAGCACTTGCCGACATGCAATCGCGCTGGCCGGAGGCGGATTATGTGGAAGATCACATCGCAACAGCGCCGGTGGCGAAGCGGATTTTCAGTCAGGCAAAATGGAATCCGGAGCAGCCGCTTCGCATCGTGTTCATTGGATCGGATTTCGAAATCCGCATTTGGGAAACGCTGCTCAGAATTCCGATGGGCAAGGCCGCGACCTATTCCGACGTGGCGGCGCATGTGGGAAAACCCTCGGCAGTGCGGGCGGTGGGAACGGCGGTCGGCAAGAATCCAATTTCCTTCGTGGTGCCCTGCCATCGGGTTCTCGGAAAATCAGGGAGCCTTTGTGGCTATCACTGGGGGTTGACCAGGAAGCGGGCAATCCTCGGCTGGGAGGCCGGGCAGATGGCAAGGCATTGAGAATGTTGAAGAAGTTGTCTCAGAAAAAATATCTAGAATAGGACGTGACATCGTACGGTGCTTTGGCTAGATTCCGCTAATTTCCGGAAATCTGAATTCAACTCTCAGCTTTGTCATCGCCGGACTTGTTCCGGCGACCCATCGTGCCGATGTTCCGCGCGAGCGGATAAATGGGTTGCTGGGGCAATCCCGGCAATGACAGGTTTTTTTGATTAGGCCAGCACTTCCGTCGAAGCCGGCAGCGAATTGGGCTTGAGCCGGTAGATCACCGGAACGCCGGTATCAAGTTCGCGTTTCAGAATCTGCGCAGGGGTCAGACCTTCGATCGCCATGATCAGCGAGCGGAGCGAATTGCCATGCGCCGACACCAGCACCGTCTTTCCATCCAACACATGAGGCTGAATATGATGCACGTAATAGGGCAGCGAGCGCGCCAGCGTATCCTTGAGGCTTTCGCCGCCGGGCGGAGGCACATCGTAGGAGCGGCGCCAGATATGCACCTGTTCCTCGCCCCACTTCTTGCGGGCATCGTCCTTGTTGAGGCCTGTCAGCTCGCCATAGTCGCGCTCGTTCAGCGCCTGGTCGCGGGTTTCCGGAAGGCCCGTCTGTCCCAGTTCTTCCAGCATCAGCTTCAAAGTATGTTGGGCGCGGGTGAGGGCACTGGTAAAGCAGAGATCGAATTTGAGGCCTCTCGCTTTCAGCTTCTGGCCCGCGGCCTTTGCTTCCGCGATGCCTTTCTCGGACAGATCGGGATCCTTCCAGCCCGTGAACAGGTTCTTCAGATTCCAGTCGCTCTGCCCGTGACGGACAAGAACCAAAGTTCCACTCATGATCACTCCAATCCCAAGACGTCACGCATCGAGTACAGGCCGGGCTTCTGGCCCGCCGCCCCAAAAGTGCGGCACGCACCGCGCCACGCGCGAAGATGTCGCGGCTTTCGGCCCGGTGGCTGAGCTCGATCCGTTCGGCAGGGCCTGCGAACATCACCGTGTGTTCGCCCACCACCGAGCCACCGCGCAGCGTTGCAAAGCCGATGTCGCCGGGTTTGCGTTCGCCGGTATGGCCATCGCGGGAGCGCACCGAGCGCGCCTTGAGATCGATTTGGCGGCCCTTGGCTGCGGCACTGCCGAGGAGCAAGGCGGTGCCCGAGGGCGCGTCGATCTTGTGGCGATGGTGCATTTCGAGAACTTCAATATCGAAGTCCTCGCCGAGCGCTGCTGCGACTTTGATGACCATGGCGGCAAGCAGATTGACGCCGAGGCTCATGTTGCCCGACTTGACGATGCGCGCGCGCTTCGCCGCTTCGCGGATGGCCCGCTCGCCACCGTCGTCGATGCCGGTGGTGCCGATCACATGAATGGCGCCCGCCTTCGCAGTGTGTTCCACGAGCGAGAGCGTGGCGGCAGGCATGGTGAAATCCACGAGACCGTCGGCGGTTTTGAGAAGGGCGGACGGATCGTCTGTGATGTGGACGCCGAGTTTTCCGATCCCTGCAAGCTCACCCATATCGGCGCCAAGCTGATTCGAACCGGGAGACTCGAGTCCGCCAGCCACGGTGCAACCCGGCGTTTCGTTCACGATACGGGTGAGCACGCGCCCCATGCGCCCAGCAGCGCCCGCGATGGCGAGTTTGAGTGTCATGAGTGAACGCCTAGCAAGCAGCTATCGGATTGAAAAGCGCAATGCGTTTGGCAAACGTCAAAATTTTGCGCCGTGTCTTACGCTGCTCTTTGACGCGCTCACGGCGGCGTCCTGTAGTATCCCGCTAATACATTGACAGACATAGCAAATCTGCAATTTCAATGGTTGTCACGTGAGGGAAACTTTGCTTTAGTTTCAGCTGCGCCATCGGCCGTTGAAATAGGACGGCGGTTCAGCCGGTTTCGCTGGCGATGCTTTGCTCTTTCTAGATTCGTGACTCGCGAAACAATGGGACGGGACGTGCTGGCACATGCCAGCGCGAAAACTCATGAATGGGAGAACGTAAGATGCTCAAGAAACTTGCCGTCATGCTTTGCGCCTCAGCTGCATTGGCTGGAAGCGCTTTCGCCCAGGACAACAACCTCGAAAAACTGGGCGGCTTCAAGACAACCGGTACGCCGATGATGGTGCCGATCCCGCAAGCGGGCGAAAACATCGAAGCCCTCAAGGCCATCGCGGCGAAATTAAAAGTCCCTTCTGGATTCAAGGTCAGTCTCTACGCCGCCGTTCCCGACGCGCGCCATATGGCCATTGGGCCGCAGGGCGTGGTGACATTCGTTGGAACCCGCAAGGAACTGGTGTATTCGGTCACCGACCGCAACAAGGACCGGGTGGCGACGATGTCAAAGTCTTCGCGCCGTCGATCAAGATGGCGGTTCCCAATGGCGTCTGCTTTTCGAGAGATGGGGCATTCTCTATCTGGCCGAGCAGAACCGCGTGCTGTGGTTCCCCGCCGCCGAATTCTTCTATGAAGGCCCCGATGTCGCGGCCTTCGCCATCGTCAAGCAAGGCGAACTGATCCCGGCCAGCAACGAAAGCTACAATCACACGGCGCGCACCTGCCGCGTGGGTCCCGACGGCCGCATCTACATCACTATTGGCCAGCCGTTCAACGTGCCGGCGGCTGAATTGATGCCAGAGTTCGACAAGCTGGGTATTGGCGGCATCATCAGCATGAAGCAGGATGGCACTGACCGGCAGATTTATTCTCGTGGCATGCGCA
>JAAURV010000174.1 GCA_012032065.1 Hyphomicrobiales bacterium | reverse complement strand
TCGCGCTGCCACGATCAGAGTCGGTCGCGCGTCGCGACCCTCCGTCTATTGCCCCGCCGTCTTACTGCTTCGCCACCTACTGCCGAGGCCGACCAGCCGGCGCCGCTCCGATTTCACGACCTGCCCGGCCTGGCGTCGGCGAGCCCCGCCGGCCATAGGCGTGCTGATTGGCCCAGAAGGACTCCACATCCTCGAGGACAATCGTGGAGCCGCGATAAAGAGCGGGGTTGAGGAACCCATGCTCCGTGTACTCGCGTCCACTGGCCACGAGGCGCGTCTTTGGCGACAAGGTTTCGAGCTTCGATTTTGACTTTGTCATTCCGGTGGTTCAGCTATTGTACCCGCACAATGCCCGAAAGCCGATTGGATTCAAATGTCTGATATGTCCCCATTGTCGCGCATCCTGATGCGCATCATGCGCGCCGGAAGCTGGGGTGCGGGAGCGGCTTTGCTCCTCTTCGCTGGCCTGCTCGTCTACCAGCGTTACACGCCGGAAGGATTTGCCTTCCAGAAGGGCGACTTTGCTTTCTTGAGCGTGCTGGCAGTGCTGATGTTGCTCGCCCTCTATCTCGTGCGTGGCATCCGCAAGGAGCTGGACGGCGACGGGGGTTGATCGAAGCCGCCTCCGGCACTACGAAGCGCCCACGCATCGACAGGTCTCGAGATGGATTCCGCCGCACGCATCGCCGACAAGAAGGACTGGATCAAGGGCGCCACCGGCGATTGGGAAATCGTCCTGGGGCTGGAAGTCCACGCCCAGGTGCTGGCCAGGTCCAAGCTGTTCTCGGCCGCCTCCGCCGAATTCGGCGGCGATCCCAACGATCATGTGTCCATCGTCGATGCCGCCATGCCCGGCATGCTGCCGGTGATCAACGAATTCTGCGTCGAGCAGGCGTGCGCACGGGTCTTGGCCTCAAGGCCCAGATCAATCGGAAGTCGGTCTTCGACCGCAAGAATTATTTCTATCCGGACCTGCCGCAGGGCTACCAGATCTCCCAATACAAGCAGCCGGTGGTGGGCGAGGGCACGGTTACCGTCGATCTCGATGGCGGCAGGAGCGTCGAAGTCGGCGTCGAGCGCCTCCACCTCGAGCAGGACGCCGGCAAGTCGCTCCACGATCAGCATCCGAGCATGGAGCTTCGTCGACCTGAACCGCTCCGGCTGCGCGCTCATGGAAATCGTCTCGAAGCCCGACATGCGTTCGGCCGACGAGGCCAAGGCCTATGTGACGAAACTCCGCCAGATCATGCGCTATCTCGGCACTTGCGACGGCAACATGGAGCAGGGGAGTCTCCGCGCCGATATCAACGTCTCGGTGCGCCGCCCGGGTGCGGCCTTCGGCACCCGCTGCGAGATCAAGAACGTCAATTCCATCCGCTTCATGGGCCAGGCCATCGAGTACGAGGCCCGCCGCCAGATCGGCATTCTGGAGGATGGCGGCTCCATTGACCAGGAAACCCGCCTGTTTGACGCAAGGAAAGGCGAGACCCGCTCCATGCGCTCCAAGGAAGAGGCGCATGACTACCGCTACTTCCCCGACCCGGACTTGCTCCCGCTGGAACTGGAGGAAGCCTGGGTCAAAGCCATCGAAAGCTCGCTTCCCGAACTACCCGACGAGAAAAAGGCGAGATTTATCAAAAGCTACGGCCTTTCTCCTTACGACGCAGGTGTGCTGGTGGCCGAGCGCTCCTCCTCTGCCTTCTTCGAGGATGTGGCCAAAGGCAGGGATGGCAAGCAGGCCGCCAACTGGGTCATCAACGAGTTGTTTGGCCGCTTGAACAAGGAAGGCAAAACCATTGACGAGACTCCGGTTTCCGCCGCCCAGCTTGGCGAAATCGTGGACCTGATCGGCGACGGAACGATCTCGGGCAAGATCGCCAAGGACGTCTTCGAGATCGTCTGGACCGAAGCCGGCAGTCCCCGGAAAATCGTGGAAGAACGGGGCCTTAAGCAGGTGACGGACAGCTCCGCCATCGATCGAGCGGTGGCCGATATCCTCGCCGCCAATCCGGACAAGGTCGAGCAGGTGAAGACCAAGCCCACCATGCTCGGCTGGTTCGTGGGCCAGGTCATGAAAGCCTCGGGCGGCAAGGCAAATCCGCAGGCGGTGAGCGACAAGCTCCGCGAGAGGCTCGGAATTAACTAGCCGCTACAAACCGTTAGAGACCACTTCCGTTTCCTGAAAACTCCGCTATATAGTCAGTATGCTGACTTTTATGGCAGGCGGGGATTAAGGAGTATAGTTCTATGGCGCGAGCAGCCAGCAAGAAGGCGGCCAAGAAGACCGTGCAGCGGAAGGTCGCGAAACCGGCGGCGCGCAAAAAGCTGTCCGCCGCCCGCACGCCGCCGTCCCGCAAGGCCGCAAATACGCCGCGCAAGAGCCCATCGAACGGCGCCGTCGCCGGCAACAAGCAGCGCTTTACGCTCCACGGCGTGATGACCTCCGGCCCGACCTACACGGCAGCCCTCATGCTGTCGCTCTGCCGGCATCCATACTCTTACATCCACGTGAACCTGCGCGAAGGCCAGCATAAGCAGCCCGACTATCTGGTGAAGAACCGCTACGGTCAGGTGCCCACACTGCGCGATGGCCAGATGTTCCTGGCCCAGTCCTCCGCCATCATCGAGTATCTCGCCGAGACCCTGAAGAAGTTCGAGGGCAAGACCATTGTCGAGAAACAGCGTATTCGCGAATGGCTTTTCTGGCAGTGGGACAAGCTCGCGGTTCCGGTGTTCCGCCTGCGCGCGCGCAATCGCGGACTCCGCCAGTTCGGCGATGAAGTGCGCGTGATGTACGACACCGAAGCGAAAGCGGCGCTCGCGGTTCTTGAGCACGAACTTTTGCGGTCGGATTGGATCGCGGCGAAGCGGCCGACGGCCGCCGACGTTGGCATCTACGGCGTCCTGCGTTATGCGCCGGAAGCGAGTATCGATATCTCGCCCTATCCACATGTCGTCGCGTGGAAGAAGCGCTTCGAAGCGCTTCCCGGATTCGGCACGCCCGAGCAACTACTCCCGATGGAGAGCAGGCTTCTCTAGTCCGATCTGCTCGCCCCGCTTGCGCCATCATGGCCGCGTAACAGGCGTGCGTAAGTTTGATATGCAGGCCCACGGCATTTGACCGACAAAGCGACATCGCCCGAGAATTTACCCTCCGAGCCACGCAAGGCATGGTGGCAGTTCTCGCAAAGCGGCGCCCGCGAATGCATGGCCGGCCTCGTGGTGGGGCTGGCTGGCCTCTTCGCCGCGCGGCTCGGTCACATCTGGGTGGCCTTCGATGTCTTCGCGCAATTCACCATCCAGTTCGTGTTCGTCGCGGCGGCCTATCTGCTCGGCTTGCTCATGCCGCGCTTCAAGCTTCTGGCCGCGAATGTGTTCCTAGTGATCTTCATCGTCGCCTATGGCCTCTGGGCGCATGTATCGATCGACTTTGCAGCCCAGCGCGCTTTGCCCGAGGGCCATCGCGAACTGAAACTGATGAGTTTCAACACCTGGTTCCGGAACCGGGAGTTCGATCAGATCCGCGCCGAAATCGAGCGCGCCGACGCCGATGTCGTGGGCCTCGTCGAATTCGGCCGCGCCAAGCAACCGGTGCTGGATGCGCTGGCGGGCAGATATCCGCACCGCGCGTCGTGCTTCGAACTCGACTTCTGCAACTTCGTCATTCTCTCGAAGCACCCGATCAAGGCATCCGCCGCGCGCGTTGGCTGGGCCGGGCCACCCTTGATGTGGGCGCAGCTCGGCGGCGCCTACGATGGGGTGTCGGTGATCGCCGTGCACACGATCCGCTTCCCCCACTCGCGCGCGCAGTTCCGTCAGGTTCAGGAGCTCGTGAAATTCCTTGAAACAATTCCCGGCCGCCGCATCGTGATGGGCGACTTCAATGCCTCGCCTTACTCACGCATCACCCAGACGCTGGCGAGTCAAACCGGCCTCAAGCGCCTGACCTCGTTGCCAAGCTGGCCCGCATGGCTCCTGATCCCGCAAATCGCCATCGACCACATCTTCGTCTCTCCCGAACTCGAACTCCTCCGTGCCGAAGCCGTCGGCAATGCCGCGGGCTCCGATCATCTGCCAATCACGCTGTCGGTATCGGTTCCGCCTTAGAGGGCATTTTCGATGTACTCTTAAATCATACGAGCGGCATCCTGAACTGGCACTTGCAGATCGCGTTTGGATGCGGAGAGCCGCCGAAGGTCTTCCATGCAATCCTTCGCGGTGCCGAAGGCGTCCGTGACAGCTTCGACTTTCCGAGAAGCCTTCATGGAAGACATTCGACGGCGGGTTGACGGTGGCAGAAAGTGTTCGCGCGAAGCGCAATCCCTCATCCTGGTGAATCGGCGGTGAATCGAAAGCCTGTCTTTCAAAGCGTTAACCAGCGCCAATCCATTGAAAAACAAACACAATACTCCGAATGCCAGAAGTTGGCCCAGGACCGTTTCACCGCTCCTTAAGCCTGCGGCTTAACCGTCCTTTGCACGCTCCCGCGCAAGATCGGCCCCGGCGGCGACGAGATGTTCCGCTGTCTTGAACCGGGCAACAGAACACTCCGGCAAGGCTCGAACAGGGAAAAGATTGGGGAAGTCATATGGCAAGAATCGATATGCCGGAAGCCAACGAAGCGATGATGACGCCGGGGATCGCCACGGCGGATACGCTTTTCGAACTGGGCATAAGTACTGCATCGGCCACGGCGTGCCTGCGGATTTTGTGATCGCGCACAAGTGGTTCAATCTGGCCGCCATGAAAGGCAGCGCCGATGCAAAGCAGTACCGCTGCGAGATCGCCCGCGAAATGTCGGCAAGCGACATTGCCGAAGCCCAGCGCCAGGCGCGCTCGTGGCTGACGCTGCATTGAGCGCGGCGGCTCACAACCTTCACCCATGACGTGGGTTCGTCACGCATCCGAGCTTTAGTTAGGCCTGCGGGGCTAGGGCGGTTTCCTCCTGGTTGGAACCGGCGAGTGTATCCTCCCATTGCGAGGGCATTCTCGCAACAGGTCCGCGCCGCCTCAAGCCCAAGCCCTTCGGGGGTAACGTATCAAAGTTTGTGTCAGCTGGGGGAAGGGTGCTCTTCTTGTTTTGCTAACCCACAAGAGAGAGCACCCCATGCCACAGCGAGCTGCGACGATCACGAGTTTACCTGTTGCCTATGAGGCCGTGAAGGCCATGGAAGACATGAATTTCGAGGCGGGCGAGGGCTATCGGGTTCTGGCGCGCGAGGCGCTTGCCGATGTCATCGAGGCGGAGATGGAGGCCCAGGTCGACGCCTGGCTCGAGGGGGTTGAGCGGGAGGGCGGCAAGGACCGGCGCAACGGCAGCTATCCGCGCCATTTCCTGACCGCGCTTGGCGACATCGAGATCGCGGTGCCGCGCACCCGGAAGTTCAGCGCCCATGGGCTGCTCAAAGCCTATGCGCGGCGCGGCGGCGACATCGACCAGATCATCCTGCAGGGCTTCGCGCTCGGGCTTTCCACCCGCAAGGTGGGCGAGGCGCTGCTCGCCATCCTCGGCCGGCCGGTGAGCCCGCAGACGGTGAGCCGGGTGGCCCGCACCCTCGACCAGGCGGCCGAGGCCTTTCACCGGCGCAAGCTCAAGGACGTCTATCAGGCGCTGGTCTTCGACGGCGTGACGCTCGCCCGCAAGACCGGGGCCGGCGCCGTCAGACGGCCGGTGCTGGTCGCCCTCGGCATCCACAGGGATGGCCGCAAAGAGGTGATCGACTACCGCCTCGCCGCCAGCGAAAGCGCCGCGGACTGGGGCCGCTTCCTCGCCGACCTCCACCGCAGGGGCCTCACCGGCCAGGGCCTCGACATGATCTGCGCCGATGGCGGCAAGGGCCTCATCGCCGCGCTGCCGGACACCTATCCCGGCATTCCGCTCCAGCGCTGCTGGGCCCACAAGATGCGCAACATCCTCGCCAAGGTCCGCCGCCCCGATCAGGACGCCGTCAAGCGCGCCGCCCACAAGGTCATGAACGCCGAGACGATCGCCAAGGCGCGCTCCGCCGCCCGCGTCTTCGCCGACCGCTTCGAAGCCGCCTATCCCGCCGCCGTCGCCTGCCTGCGCGACGATCTCGATGACCTTCTCACCTGCTTCATCCACAAGGACCAAGACATGCGCAAACGCGTCCGCACAACCAACGCCATCGAACGCCGCTTCAAGGAAGTCCGCAGACGGACACGGCCCATGGGAACCTTCCAGGACAAAACCTCCATGGACCGCATCCTCTTCTCAATCTTCACCCACGAAAACAAATCCCAAGGCGTCAGCACCCTTTTCCCGCTGACACATAACTCTTGACGTTACCCCCTCGGGTGCGCGGCTGAAGCCGCGCAGGCTTGACCCGGCGCGGACCTGTTGCGGTTCCTCCGCCGATGCAATGAATGGATCTATGCGGCGGTCTCGCGTGAGGCTTCGCCACAGCTATTCATACATTGCTTCGATGCTGTTCCGCATCCGGCGGCGAGGGTGTCAATGTTTCGCGCCCTCTTGGGCGCGAACCCGAAGGGCTCGACATTGATACCCTCGCCGACGGGTGCCAAAATCTAAGGAGCAATGGGTGAGACACTCAACTGCCGATTCAAAACGAACCGGAACCGATTCAGTCGATGTAAGACTCAATAGTCGATGGAATAGTCGCCGCCCACTTTCTCCTGATCGGAGATGAAGCGGTTGAGATAGCTGTCGAGCACCTTGTCCTCGCGCTCGGCGCGGTAGACTTCGGTCATCGAAAATATCGCTCTGCTGGCTGATTGCGCGCGTCGGTGGA
>JAAURV010000173.1 GCA_012032065.1 Hyphomicrobiales bacterium | reverse complement strand
GCCGAGCAGACGGCGAACCTCTGGGTTTTGCGAGCTGGCTTTCTGCTCGTCGAGGTTGGCCTGCGTCACGCCGAATTCTTCGGCGATGATCAACGCATTCAAGCTCCATCGCACGACGTCGCCCCAGCGGTTATCGCCATGGCGGACGAGCGGCCCCAGCGGCTCCTTCGAGATGATTTCCGGCAGGATGATATGATCGCCGGGCTGAGCCAGCACCGAACGCTCGGCCGCGAGACCGGACGCGTCGGTCGTGTAGGCGTCGCAGCGCCCGTCGTCATAGGCCTGGCGCGCCTCTTCGTTCTTTTCAAACACGACAGGCTTCAGCTCCAGGTTATTGGCGCGGAAGTAGTCGCCGAGGTTGAGCTCCGTTGTCGTGCCGGTTTGCACGCACACCGACGCGCCGCTGAGCTCGAGCGCGCTCTTCACGTTGAGCTCCTTGCGCACCATGAAGCCCTGGCCGTCATAATAGTTCACGCCGATGAAATCGAAGCCGAGATCCGTATCGCGCGAGAACGTCCAGGTCGTGTTGCGCGCCAGCAGATCGATCTCGCCCGATTGCAGCGCGGTGAAGCGCTCTCGTCGCGAGAGCGGCGTGTAGTTTCACCTTGGTCGCGTCGTTGAAGATGGCGGCGGCGACGGCCTTGCAGAAATCGACGTCCATGCCGGACCAGTTGTTCTGCTCGTCGGCCTGGCTGAAGCCGATCAGGCCCTGGCTCACACCGCATTGCAGGAAGCCCTTGGTCTTGACATCGTCGAGCGTGCCCGCACTTGCGGCGGCGGCACCTGCCACGCTTGCGGTTGCCGCCAGAATCCAATTCGTCAGCTTGCGTTTCATCAAGTCATTCTCCTCTTTTGAACGCCGCATGGCCGCGCGCTTACCCGCGGAACACGCTGGTTCCGGAGTTCGCCCGCCAATCCACGCGATACGTTAATGTGTTTCTCCCTGGGGCGCGGTTCATGGCCGCTGCCCACTGGGCATAAGACAAGCCGGAAATTGCGTGAGGGTCAAGCGAGAAAGAATTTGGCACGGGCTTTGCTCTGTGCACTAATGCGAATGCGTTTGGGGTTGCGTCATGGTTTGTGTGTGGGCTTTCCGCGCCTTGGTGGGTGCGGTGATGTGTATCGCGGGGATTGGTCAGGGAACCGCTTGGGCAGGCGAGCGGCATCCGCGCGCCGAAGACATGCGGTTTGCCGTCGTGCGGAGCAGCGTCCTGGGCTGCGAACCCGATTGCCCTGCATGGATTTCCGCCGAAGGCATGATCGCCGCGAACACGGCTGCGAAGTTCGAACACATCTTGCGCGAAACCCATGGCCGGAGACTGCCGGTTGTCATCGACTCCGGCGGCGGCGACTTGCATGCGGCGGTCGACATTGCCCGGATGATCCGTATTCGCGGATTGGATGTCGCGGTTGGCCGCACGGTTTTTGAAGGTTGCGCGCCGTCGGAGCCGCGATGCGAAAATCCCTCGAACACCTATCGTGGCGCCATCGCCAGCATGGACGCCTATTGCCTCTCCGCCTGCCCGCTTGTTCTGGCGGGAGGGACAGGCCGCATGGTTGGGCCTTTAGCTTATGCAGGAGTCCACCGCGTCAGCCGCCACAGGATGCGCAACCGGCTGGTTTATGCCGACGGAAGCAAGGGAAGGACGCGGATTGAAAAGTCGATCTTGATATCGAGCGCCATCGATCCGCGCGTGCACAAGAAGCTCCGCCGCCACTTCCAAACCATGGGCATATCCGAAGATCTGCTGGCCTGGCTCGAGGCAACGCCGGCATCGTCGATCCGAATCTTAAGTCAAGTCGAACTCTTCGCGACCGGTCTGGCCAATTCGCGGCGTCCAGCCGAAAGCCTCGCTCACGCGCCCTAGCGCGCTTCCGCATCTTGCAGCCAGCGAAGCACCTCGTCGACAGCGGCCACAGTCGGCACCTTAGGTTTTTCCGGCCTTTCGATCATGATCACCGGAATGCCGAGGCTCCGCGCGGCATCGAGTTTCGCGCGCATGACCTTGCCTCCGGAATTCTTGGCGACCAGAACCGTCATGCCCTCGTGTGACATCAGCACCTTCTCTTGTTCGAACGTGAAAGGGGGCCTCGAAAGCAGAAGTTTCCACGGCGGGGGAACGACCTCATCCGGCGGCTCGATGCAACGGACAATCCCGGCGATGTCGGTCCGCGCTAAAAATGGCTCCAGGTTCCGTCGCCCGGTTGTGAGCAGCACTCCGGCGCCAGCGGGCAGCATCGCTGCCGCTTCGTTCGGCCCTTGCGTCGAAAGCCATTGATCGCCCTCCGAAGCCCGCCAAGGCGGAACCTCCAAGCGGATGATCGGCAATTGCATCGACGACGCAACCGCGGCAGCGGCGCGGGAGATGTTGGCCGCGAATGGATGCGTGGCATCTACTATTTTGTCGAAATTCTCTTGAATGAGATAGTCTGCGAGCCCTCGCGCCCCTCCAAAGCCCCCCATTCGCACGGCCACATCCGGCAGCACCGGCTCTCGCGTGACGCCCGCCAGCGACAACACGGCATCAACGCCACTGGCTTGCAGCCATTCGGCCAACTCCCGCGCCAGCCCGGTACCTCCGATGACAAGCACCTTTCTAGGACGCATGGGCCAGCACCGCGCCATCGCGGCTCACGATCACCACGTCGGCGATAACCGGCGCGCCACGAAGCTTCTCCCGCATCTCCGCAAGTGCAAGCGCCGCCACATTTTTCGCAAGCCCCTCGCCCGCCAATTCAAGTGCTTCCAGAGCCGTATTGGCAGCAGCAATCTTGGGCTTGAGTGCCGCTGGAGCAAGGCTCGCCAGTTTCTCGAAATCGACTTGGCTGCGTCCCGAATGAAGGTCCATGGCACCCTGCGCCAGTTTGGCGATCTTTCCGAAACCGCCGCCGATGGTGAGGCGTTGAACGGGATGGTTTCGAACATAAGTGAGCAATCCGCCCGCGAAATCGCCCATATCGATCATGGCCTCCAGCGGCAGGCCGAATCTCGCCCGCACTGCATCCTCCGATGTCGAACCGGTGCAGCCAGCAATGTGTGGAAGTCCGGCAGCTCGCGCCACATCCACGCCGCGATGGATCGAGGCAATCCAGGCGGCGCAGGAGAAAGGATGAACGATCCCGGTGGTCCCCAGGATGGACAGGCCCCCTTCAATGCCAAGCCGGGGATTCCATGTCTTGGAAGCCAAGGCTTGGCCACCGGGGATCGAGATTTCAACATCCGCCCCCCCGATGCCAGCCTCGGCGAGAACCGCCAGCATCATCTCCCGAGGCTTCGGATTGATCGCCGGTTCGCCAACGGCCACGGGCAGACCGGGCCTGGTGACGGTTCCAACCCCTTCCCCGGCTTTGAATCGTATACCCTCCGAACCCCTTCTCACGGCCGCGATCACCGTGCAGCCATGAGTAACGTCCGGGTCGTCGCCCGCATCCTTCACAATGCCCGCTTTGGCCCAGCCCTCGCCGATCTCGGCCAGCGCCAGGGGAAACGACGGCGTTTCGCCTTTCGGGAGCCGGATCGTCACCGGGTCGGGAAACTTGCCGGTCACCAGCGCCGTTGCCGCCGCCTTGGTTGCCGCTGTTGCGCAAGCGCCAGTGGTCCAACCGCGCCTTAACTCACCCGTGGGCTTCTCCAACCGCATGGGTTGACTGTATAAGAGCGCCATGACCGCGTCTCCAACCAAAACCGCCGCCTGGCAGCAGGCGGCGCCGGGCTTCGCAAGGCTCGATGCCGAACCATTCCCGGTGTTCGAACCGGGCTGGGTGTGGCTGGTGGGTGCGGGACCAGGAGCGCCCGGCCTCATGTCGCTCCTCTGCTACCACGCCATGCAGACCTGCGACGTCGCCGTATACGACGCGCTGGTCAACCCGGATATCCTGCGCTGGGTGCGAGTTGGAGCGGAACTGGAATATGCCGGAAAGCGCGGCGGCAAGCCCTCGCCCGTCCAGCGTGACATTTCGCTTCGCCTGATCGAACTGGCGCAATCCGGTAAGCGGGTGCTGCGGCTCAAGGGCGGCGATCCCTTCATGTTCGGAAGGGGCGGCGAGGAAAGCCAGCATCTGGCGCAAGCGGGAGTTCCATTCCGCATCGTCCCCGGCATCACCTCGGGCGTGGGCGGACTTGCCTATGCCGGCATGCCCGCCACCCACCGCGACACCAACCATTCGATCATGTTCCTCACCGGACATGACGCTAGCGGCAAGATGCCGGCCAATGTCAACTGGCCGGCCGTGGCTAAGGCCGCTCCCGTTATCGTCATGTATATGGCGGTGAAGAACCTGGGCGAGATCGCCGCGGCGCTCATGGACGGCGGACGCTCCCCGGCCGATCCGGTCACCATCGTCTCCAACGCCACCCTGCCGCATCAGCGGATCATGCGCACCACCCTCGGGGCTGCGGGTGCGGACGTGGCGGCGAACGAGCCGCCCACCCCGGCCATCGTGGTCGTGGGCCACGCGGCGGATTGGATGGACGTTCTCGGCTGGTACCGTGACGGCCTCAAGGAGAACAAGATTGGCTAAGGGCTTCGTCGTCGCCGCTCCCGCCTCGGGTAGCGGCAAGACGCTGGTGACGCTCGCCCTGCTCCGCGCCTTCCGCGACGCCGGTGTGGTGGTCGCCTCTGCCAAGGCCGGGCCGGATTACATCGACCCCCGCTTCCACGAAGCAGCGTCCGGCAGGCCCTGTCCCAATCTCGATCTCTGGGCCATGGGCAAGGCGGGTTGCCGCGCCCTCGCCGCCCATGCCGCGAGGGAAACCGAGCTGCTGATCGTCGAGGGAGTCATGGGCCTGTTCGATGGCCCCGAGGCGGGCGAAGGATCGACCGCCGATCTCGCCCTGGCCCTGGACCTGCCCGTGATTCTGGTCATCGATGCGGCGCGCCAGTCACAGTCCGTGGCAGCCCTGACACATGGCTTCTCGACCTACCGGCCCGGCCTCAACCTCGCCGGTGTCTTCCTCAACAACGTGGCCAGCGACCGCCACGCCGTCATGCTTACCACAGCCCTGAACCCCTTGGGCATTCCGGTGGTGGGACAGTTGCGGCGGCAAAATGACCTTCGGCTTCCATCACGCCACCTTGGGCTGGTGCAAGCTCAAGAAAATCAGGCTCTTGAGGAGTATATCTCACATTCTGCCGCAGCCGTTGCACGTGAAACAAATCTTAACCAGCTGTTAACGCTCTCAACCCAAGTCTTTGAAGACTCTAGGTTGCAGCCTGTTCTGCCGCCTTTGGCCCAGCGTATGGCGATCGCCATGGATCAGGCCTTCTCCTTCAACTACTCTCACGTCCTCGTTGGCTGGCGCAAGAACGGTTGCGAGATCGTCCCCTTTTCGCCACTCAATGACGAAGCCCCTGACGAGGCGGCGGGCGCTGTTGTGCTTCCGGGTGGCTATCCAGAACTTCATGCCGGAAAGCTCGCGGCAGGCCAGACCTTCTTGACGGGGCTCAGGGAAAGCAGGTCGCCGATCTACGGGGAGTGCGGAGGCTTCATGGTATTGGGTGAGGCGCTCACCGACCAAGCTGGCGTCCGCCACGAAATGGCAGGTTTGCTTCCTTTCGAAACCAACTTTTCCAAAGCCCGCCCCAAACTTGGGTATCGCCGTCTCAATCCCCTCGATGGCCCCTGGAAAAGACCTTTGATGGGCCATGAATTCCATTATTCGGACACGGCTTCACCGGTGCCGGATGCGGGTCTCTTTTCAGTAAGGGACTCTGGAGGGAGAGACTTGGGCGTGGCCGGCGCATGCATCGGCAACGTCATGGGCTCCTACATGCACCTGATCTGCGAGGCTCCGTGACGGCCAAGGCGATCATGCTGATGGGCACCGGTTCCAATGTCGGCAAGTCCCTGATCGCGGCCGGGCTTTGCCGCGCCTATGTCCGGCGTGGCCTGAAGGTCTTGCCCTTCAAGCCCCAGAACATGTCCAATAACGCCGCAGTGACCGCCGATGGCGGAGAGATCGGCCGCGCCCAGGCCCTCCAGGCGCGTGCGGCAAAGGTGCCCGCCAGCGTTCACATGAACCCGATCCTGCTCAAGCCGGAGACGGATCGCGGCGCCCAGGTCATCGTCCAAGGCCGCCGCGAGGCGACCCTCTCCGCCCGGGAGTTCTTTGCCAACCGGCCCCGCTACATGCCTGCCATTTTAGACAGCTTCCAAACCCTCAAGGCCAAGGCCGATCTCGTCGTCGTCGAGGGTGCCGGGAGCCCGGCGGAGGTCAATCTGCGGGAGGGCGATCTCGCCAACATGGGCTTCGCTCAGGCTGCCAAGGTTCCGGCTCTTCTGATCGGGGATATTCATCGAGGGGGTGTCATCGCCTCTATCGCCGGGACTCTGGAAGTGCTGGAGGAAGCTGACAAAATCCTAATAAATGGATTTATTATCAATAACTTCCATGGAGATATTTCACTGTTTTCTGAGGGAAAAACCTTCATTCAAAACAGAATCTCGCGGCCCTGCCTGGGCGTCGTTCCGCATTTTGTCGAGGCAGCGAGGCTTCCTGCAGAAGATGCATTGAAACTGGAGGAAACTTCCCTAAACCATTCAAGTAACGCAGTGATTTGTATTCTTAGACTGCCTCGGATCGCCAATTTCGACGATCTGGACCCGCTACGGCAGGAGCCTTCGGTCACCCTCACTTTCCTTCATCCGGGGCAGCCGATCCCCGCCAGCGCGCGCCTGGTGGTCATCCCCGGCTCGAAATCGACCATTGCTGACCTTTCCGCATTGCGGAATGAGGGCTGGGATGTCGACCTCAAGGCCCATGTCCGGCGCGGCGGC
>JAAURV010000172.1 GCA_012032065.1 Hyphomicrobiales bacterium | reverse complement strand
CGGGCTGGCGGATCGAGCCGCCGGTGTCGGTTGCCGTGGCGGCCACGCAGATGTGAGCCGCGACGGCCGAGGCCGAGCCACCGGAAGAACCACCGGGCACCAGAGCCGCATTGGAGTTCTTGCGCTTCCACGGGTTGATGACGTTGCCGTAGTAGCTCGTCTCGTTGGAGGAGCCCATGGCGAACTCGTCCATGTTGAGCTTGCCCAGCATCACCGCGCCATCGCGCCAGAGATTGGCGGTGACCGTCGACTCATAGGTGGGTTTGAAGCCGTCCAGCACATGGCTGCAGGCCTGGGTGTGAACGCCTTCGGTGGCGTAGAGATCCTTGATGCCGAGCGGTATGCCTTCAAGCGCCCCGCCCTCGCCTTTTACCAGCTTGGCATCGGAGGCGGCCGCCATGGCGCGGGCCTTCTCCGGCGTCTCGACAATGTAGGCATTGAGAATACGCGCGCGCTCCATGGCCTTGAGATAGGCATCGGTGATCTCGACCGCGGAGATCGCCTTCTTGCGCAGGCCATCGCGGGCGGCGGCCAGGGTGAGCGAGGTGAGGGAGGTCATTCGACCACCTTGGGGACGGCGAAGAAATTGTCATCCTGAACCGGCGCGTTCTTCACGACCGCCGCCGGGTTATGGCCATCTGCCACCACGTCCTGCCGCACCTTCATCCTCATGGAGACGACAGATGTGAGCGGCTCGACGCCCTTGACGTCGACCTCGTTCAGTTGCTCGATCCAGCCCAGAATGGAATTGAGTTCGCCTTCGAGGCGCGGAACGTCCTCGTCATTGAGCTTGATGCGCGCCAGCCGCGCCACGCGTTTGACCGTTGCCCGATCGACCGACATTTTGGGGAACCTTCGATGAAATAAGGGCGCTGGATAGCATCGGCCTAGGCGAGCCGCAACTTGGCTTTCTGCCGGCCGTGATCGTCGAAATTGTCGCTCTTGAGCCAGGCTTCGAAGCCTTCGCGGATGCGATGCCAGTCCTTGTCGATCATCGCATACCAGGCGGTATCGCGATTGCGGCCCTTGACGATCAGGTGCTGGCGGAAGATGCCCTCGAAGGTGAATCCGAAACGGTCCGCGGCGCGGCGCGAGGGGGCATTGTGCGCATCGCACTTCCATTCGAGACGGCGCACGCCCAGATCGTCGAAGCAGTGGCGGATCATCAGGAAGACGGCTTCGGTTGCCTCGCGGGTGCGTTGAAGCGCCGGCGACATCCAGATGTTGCCGATCTCGATCACGCCATTGGCCGTGTCGAGCCGCATGAACGCGCCCATGCCGCAGGCCTTGCCGGTGGCGCGGTTGACGAAGGCGTAGAACCACGGATCGCGGGATGCCTCCCGGTCTTCCAGCCAGGATAGGAAATCCACTTCCGAGCCGAAGGGGCCATAACCCATATAGGTCCAGACATGGCCATGAGGATCGCTGCCGTAGAAGGAGTGGAAGAGATCGCGGCCGTGATGCTCGACCGAGACGGGAAGCAATTTCACCCAATGGCCGTGAAGCGGCCGCTGATCCGGCGCGTGGCCGGGCGGCATGGGATCGACGGCGGGACCTCGGGGCTGGCTCATGGCGGACCTCCGTGCGCAACATAGCGCTTTGCCGCGAAGACGTGAATGAGATAGGTCAAACCTCACATGAATTCTTCCTTGGCCCTTCTCGACGCCGTATCCGCGCTCGCACCAAAGACCCGTTTGATGTCGCTTGACCTCGGCGCCAAGACCATCGGGCTGGCGACGAGCGATTTGACGCGCTCGATCGCAACGCCGCTCGAAACCATCGCCCGCGGCAAATTCACCGCCGACGCGGCGCGCCTGCTCGAGCTTGCGGGGCGGGAAAATGTCGGACTGTTCGTACTCGGCCTGCCCCTCAACATGGATGGCAGCGAAGGCCCCCGCGCCCAGTCGACCCGCGGTTTTGCCCGCAATCTTTCCAAACTGACGCCGATCCCCATCGTGTTCTGGGACGAGCGGCTGTCGACCGCGGCGGTGGAGCGGATGCTGATCGGCGCCGATGCCTCGCGCGCCAGGCGTGCCCAAGTGGTGGACAAGCTGGCAGCCGCCTGGATTTTGCAGGCGGCACTGGATTCACTCAGATGATGGCGTCGTTCGAAAGTCTGTTGCCGGTGTTCCTGCTGATTGCGCTCGGCTTCGGCTTGCGGGCGCGGAACGTGATCCCCGAGGATATGTGGCGCGGAATCGAGAAGCTTGGCTATTGGGTGTTCTTTCCGGCCATCCTGCTCGACACCATGATCCGCTCGGAAATCGCGAAGCTGCCGCTAACGGCAGTGGCGTTCACAATGATTGCCGCGTTTCTCACCATGGCGCTGGGACTCATCGCCGCGAGGCGCCAGATCATGTCGATGCTTTCGATCGAGGGTCCGGCCTTCTCCTCGTTATTCCAGGGCGCGGTCCGCTGGAACGGCTTCATAGCACTTCCCATCCTCGCAAAACTCTACGGCGATGACGGTGTAGCACTGGTGGCGGTAATCATCGGCGCGCTGGTGCCGCTCGCCAACATCATGGCGGTGGCGGTCGTGGCGCAGAACGCGGGCGGCCGAAGACTCACGCCGCGCGAGACCATCTACGTCGTGTTCCGCAACCCCTTCATCTGGGCGACGGCGCTGGGCCTTGCGATCAACTTCGCCGGCATTTCGATCTACACGCCAGTCATGACCGGGCTTGGAATGCTGGGGGGCGCCGCCATCGGCAGCGGCCTGTTGATGGTGGGGGCCGGCCTTTACACCGGCGAGCGTTTCAATCTCACGCCCCCCGTTTGGATTGGGACGGTCTTGAAGTTGATTGGCACGCCGCTACTCGTGTTCGCCTGGAGTTTGGTGACGGGCGTTTCCGGCTCGGCTTTCGTGGCCTGCATGGTCTGCGCAGCAGTGCCAACGGCCATGAGCGCTTATGTGTTGGCGCGGCAGTTGGGCGGCGACGCGCCTCTCGTGGCGGCGACGGTTTCGATGCAGACCATGGTTTCGTTCTTCTCGATCCCGCTGATCATCATGCTGGCGCAGGCGCTGCAATGACCGCGGCATTCCTGGCGCTAGTTCCCGTCTTCGCGGTGATCCTTGCCGGGTTTCTGCTGCGCCGATCCGGCTTGATCGGCGCGGATCATTGGGACGCGGTCGACCACGTATGCTACTTCGTTCTCTTTCCGGCGATTATCTTCAAGGAAATCGCGGCGGCGGACTTCTCCAACGTGCCGGTGGCGCGGATGGCGCTGGCGATGATGCTGGCGGTCATCACCATGGCGGCGCTTCTCCTTGTCTTCCGCAAGCCGGTTTCGAACGCATTGAAGATTGACGGGCCGCAATTCACCAGCCTGTTCCAGGGCGCGATCCGCTGGCACACATTCATCGCCTTCGCCATCATCCCGATCTACTTTGGGCCGGGCGCACTGGCGCTTGGTGCGGTGAGCGCGGCAGCCATGACTCCCCTGCTCAACATCATCTGCGTCTGGGTGCTCGCCACTCATGCCTCGCCGCGGGAGGTGAGGATCGGCGCCATGCTGAAATCGCTCGCCGCCAATCCGTTCGTGTTTTCCTCGCTGGGCGGCGTGGCCTGGCAACTGACGGGGCTGACCATGCCGACCATCCCGCTGCAGGCGCTCGATATGATCGGCAAGGGCGCACTTGGTCTGGCCCTGCTCACGGTGGGCGCGGGACTGAGGATCGGCGAAGCGATGTCGTCTCTTGCGCCCGTTGTGGTGGCGACTGCGCTCAAATTGCTGGTCATGCCGGCCGTCATGGCGCTTTGGCTGATGATCTTGGGCGTTTCGGGCGAAGCAGCGGCGGTTGCCATGCTTTGCGGCGCGGTTCCGACCGGCTCCGGCGCCTATGTTTTGGCCAAGCGCATGGGCGGCGATGCAGCGCTTGTCGCAAACGCCCTTACCCTGCAGGTGATCTTCGCGGCGATCACCATTCCAGTGGTTTTGGCCTTCCGGGGATAGACGAAATCCACAAGGTTTTTGAGGCCCTTGCGGTTCGGGCCGTTCCCCCCTAATCAGCCCGCTTTGATGACCGCGCCAGAGCGACGCCCTCCCCTCATCGCAAGCCAGCATCTGTTGGCGATCTCCGACATTTCGGCGGAGGAATGCGTGAGGCTTCTCGATCTCGCCGACGCCTACGTCGAAATCGGCCGCCAGATCGACAAGCGCGAAACCAGGCTTCAGGGCCGCACCCAGGTGAACCTCTTCTTCGAGGCTTCGACCCGCACGCAAAGCTCCTTCGAGATTGCCGGCAAGCGGCTGGGCGCGGACGTCATGAACATGGCGATCTCGACATCGGCCGTCTCGAAGGGCGAGACACTGCTCGACACCGCCATGACCATCAACGCCATGCATCCGGACTTCCTCGTGGTGCGGCATCAGTCCTCGGGCGCGGTGGAACTGCTCGCACAGAAAGTGAGCTGTGCGGTCATCAACGCGGGCGATGGCCAGCATGAGCACCCGACCCAAGCCCTGCTCGATGCGCTGACCATCCGGAGGCGGAAACATCACATTGAAGGTTTGATTGTCGCGATCTGCGGCGATGTGCTGCATTCGCGAGTAGCGCGATCCAACATTCATCTGCTCAACAAACTGGGCGCGCGGGTGCGTGTCGTCGCGCCTTCGACCCTGCTGCCCTCGGGCATCGGTAATTTCGGAGTCGAGGTTCACCGCAACATGGCCGATGGGCTTCACAATGCCGACGTCGTAATGATGCTGCGGCTTCAGCTCGAACGCATGGCCGGCGCGTTCATTCCATCGAGCCGCGAATATTACCGCTTCTTCGGCCTCGACGAAGCAAAGCTTGGCGCGGCAAAACACGACGCGCTTGTCATGCATCCGGGGCCCATGAACCGTGGCATCGAAATCGACTCGAACGTGGCGGACGGCGCGCAGTCGGTGATCCGCGAGCAGGTGGAGATGGGCGTTGCCGTGCGCATGGCCGTGCTTGACGCGCTCTCGCGCAACATGCCCGGCGGAGGCAATGCATGATCGCCGCCCGCCAAACTTCGCAACGCAAGGCGTACCTCAATGCACACATTGTAGCACCCGCGCAGGGGTTCGATGGACGTGGCGGCGTTCTCATTGAAGACGGCTGGATCCTGGCGGTTGGACCGAATGTCACAAGGGAGAATGCCGGCGTTGGAGCCGTAACCTTCGACTGCGCGGGCCTGACGCTTTTCCCAGGGCTTGTCGACATGCGCGTGTTCACCGGCGAGCCCGGGAACGAATACCGGGAAACGCTCGCCAGCGCCTCCGAAGCCGCGGCGGCGGGTGGCGTCACCACCATGATTGTCATGCCGAATACCCAGCCGGTGATCGACGATGCGGCGATCGTCGATTTCATCCTGCGGCGCGCCCGCGATACGGCCCTTGTTCGAGTGGCTCCCATGGCGGCAATCACCAAGGGACTTGCCGGTGAACTTATGTCGGAGATCGGCGCGCTGAAGGAAGCGGGTGCCGTCGCCGTGACCGATGCGGTGAAGGCGGTCGTCAATGCCAATGTGTTCAGGCGGGCGCTCGCTTATGCCAAGGATTTCGGCATGCTGGTGGTGCAGCACGTGGAGGAGCCCACACTTTCGACCGGCGTCATGAATGCCGGCGAAATGGCGAGCCGTTTAGGCCTCTCAGGCATGCCTTCCGCCGCCGAAACCATCATGCTGGAGCGCGATCTCCGCCTCGTGGAGATGACAGGCGCACCCTATCATGCATCGCAGATCTCCTGCGCGGCCTCGCTTGAGGTGGTGCGCGCGGCGAAGGCGAAGGGGTTGCCTGTCACCTGCGGCGTGTCGATCCACCATCTGACACTCAACGAAACCGATATCGGAGCTTATCGGACGTTCTTCAAACTGTCGCCGCCGCTTCGCACTGAAGATGACCGCAGCGCGCTGGTTGGCGGCGTGTCCGATGGCACGATTGACGTGATTGTATCCTCACACGATCCGCAAAGCGCCGACACGAAGCGGCTGCCCTTCGCCGAAGCTGCATTCGGCGCGGTGGGTCTTGAAACGATGTTTTCGGCGGGTCTCGGTCTTTATCATCAGGGCGATCTGCCACTCGCACGGTTGGTCGATGCAATGTCTTCCAAACCCGCCGCGATCCTGGGGCTCGAGTCCGGCAGGCTCGCTCCGGGGGCGCCGGCCGACTTCGCGCTCGCCGATCTCAATCGCAGCTGGAAGGTGGAAGACCGCCTGATGCGGTCGCGCTCCAAGAACACGCCGCACGAACATCGCACTCTCGAAGGCCGGGTGGTCGAGACCGTCGTTGCCGGGCGCACGGTTTACGCCTACTCTCATTGAGCGTTCAGGGAGGGGACATGGAAACGCTGCTGGCAGCCGTGCTCGGCGGCCAGTTCCAGCGAGCGGCGGAATGCGCCAGCCAGTAACTCCGCTTCGCCTTGCTGGCCGTCCACCCAGATGTCGAATCGCGTGGCGACGACGTCGATGTGGGTGGAGGAGTACCAGTCGGCGCCGGTGTGGGCGCCGGTGTGGTGAGTGCTGTCGGTGGTGGCCATGGGGTCCTCCTGTTCCCCGGCCCGTGCCGGGAGCCGTCAGCAACACGTGTGACTGCGGGGTATTCCGCATTGGCTTGTGACAGAAAGGAAATCTGAGCGTGGTCGTAGCAAGATCGCCCGTCCATCCTCCGCGTGCGAGAGGTTCAGGAATGATCGCCGCCGTGCCGACGTTGGAGTGTGAACTCCTAACTGCGACCTCGGGCTCTGTCGTCCCGCCGGCTTTCCTCACGCCTTCCTCACCCGGTTCGGTGAAGATGGCGCGGGTACGCCGTAGGCTGGCGAGA
>JAAURV010000171.1 GCA_012032065.1 Hyphomicrobiales bacterium | reverse complement strand
AACAGCCGCGCTCGTGCGCCAGCGCGCGCGCCAGCGAGATGCGCTGGCGCTGACCGCCCGAGAGCTTGCCGCCAAGCTCGCCTACATTGGTATCGAGGCCTTCTTCAAGGCTCTGCACAAAACTTTCAGCGCCAGCGAGGTCCAGCGCCCGCATCACCTTCCCGTCGTCAATGCTGTCATCGCCGAAGGCAATGTTGTCGCGCACGCTCGCATGCAGCAGGTTCAAATCCTGCGGCACATAGCCGATCATCTTCCGCCACGCCTTGACATCGATCTCCTCGATCGGATCGCCGCCGATGAAAATGCGGCCCTTGTCCGCTTTGTTGAGGCCAATCAGCAGATCGATGATCGTCGTCTTGCCCGCGCCCGACGGCCCCTGCAACACGGTGATCGCATTCACCGGTATCTCCAGGGAGACATTGGCGATCACCGGAGTCTTGCCGTGAGCGAAATTGACTTTCTCGAAGCGGCAGCCTTTTTCGATTGCAGGCTGCTTCGTGCCCGCGGAGTCCTCGCGATGAGCCTCTGCCGAGGATATGAGCTCCATGGTCCGCAAG
Source organism: Hyphomicrobiales bacterium (assembly GCA_012032065.1). Taxonomy (GTDB): domain Bacteria; phylum Pseudomonadota; class Alphaproteobacteria; order Rhizobiales; family Aestuariivirgaceae; genus Aestuariivirga. The sequence goes on along the minus strand of JAAURV010000171.1, from coordinate 6,236 downwards.
TATGCGCTTTCGATCAGCACCGACCGCTGCAGGAATCGCTGCAGTTTCGACACGATGGAAAGCAGCTGGAAGAATACGATGCCGCCCACCATGAGTTCCGCGAGCGGTGTCCGGAAATACATATGCGCGGCGTAAACACTGCCGCCGACGATGATCGCGACAAGTATGTCGCCGCCGTGGGTCAGGCCACGCTGGGCCAGTTGCTGCGTCACCAGCGATTTCTTGAGTTTTCTTAGAAGCTGTGTGATTCCGCCCAGCATGGCGCCGTAGCGGTCCATGGTCTTGAGCGCCTTGATGTTGTTCAGCATGTCGACCATGTAGGTTGTAAGGTCCGACGTGCGGTCGGTCTGCTTGTATCCGGCGCGCTTCGATATGCTGATCATAATGTTCATGAGCGCCGCTACAAAGAGTCCGGCCGCCAGCCCAAGGATGGCCACCCGCCAATCCATGACCAGTGCGATTGCGCAATAGAACAGGACCTGCACCGCGTAAGCGACGGTCTGCGCCGCGACTTGATAGGAGTCTCCAGCACGCGTGGCATCGTTGCTCACCGCGTTGGCGAAGCGCCCGCCGCTTTGATCTGCGTAGAATCTCCAGCGCGCGTCGAAAATTGCGCGAATGAGCTTGCGCCGAAGTCCAATGGAAACCCGTGCCGCTGTCAGTCCGGCATAGGATAGCGCACCGAATGACAGCAACGACTTGATGACAAGCAACGCCACGATGATAAGCACCAGATTGCCGAAACTGGGCGCGATGCCGAAACTTTCGATCGCCCCGCGCACCGTCGCATTGAAGGGCGAAGACGACGCGCTTTCCCCGCCCGAGATGGCGGTCGCCGCGGGCAGGAGCGTGCTGATGCCCGCAGCCTCCGCGATGCCCGCCAGAATGAGGCAGAGAAGCACCAGAAACGGCCGCGTGTCTTCCGCGCCGAAGAATATCTTGAGAACCTGCTTCATCCTGGGTGATTGGTCATGGCGAGGCGGCACTGATAGCCAAATGCGGCCGCCGGGGAAAGACCCGCGCTGGCCTTGTCGCCGCTGCGTTCAAAGGGTTAAGACAACCGCAATGATCAAGAAACTTCTCTTCAAGGCGCTTTCCCGCCCCATTATCCAACCCGCGTACCGCCAGTTTCGCGGCTTGACGATCGGCACCCGCACAGTGGTTTTCGATGCCGGAGGCCAGGTTCTCTTGGTGCGTCATTCTTATTCACCGGGCTGGCAGTTTCCCGGAGGTGGGGTTGAACGCGGCGAAACGGTTTATGCGGCGGCCATCCGTGAGCTTCGCGAGGAAGCCGCCGTGGAGGCGCTCGAAACGCCGGTGCTTTACGGAATTTTCGATGCGTCTCATCAGTTTCCGGGGGATCACGTGTGTTGTTTCATCGTGCGCAACTTCACGCGCGGCGATTGGAAGCCCTCGTCGGAGATCGCCGATGCCCGATTTTTCGCCACCAGCAGCATTCCCGAGGACGCGACCAACGGGACCAAGCGGCGGCTTGCCGAGATCGCTGGCGGAGCGGAGATCTCGCCGTTTTGGTGAAAGCAGGCTTGACCGGCGCGCCTCGCGCGGTCTATGGCGCGCCATGGCTCCGCCCAAGGTTACCTTCCAGCGACGACGCGCCAGGCTCCCCATCGCCTGAATGCGCGCGGCTTGCACTCGAGGAGTGAGGCGGCGCGTCCGCCAACAGCCAAGCCAGGAAAGCCTTTCTCCGTGACCTCCACTTTTGCCCTCGCCGATGTAACGCCCGGCCATGCCAAATCAATCGAACATCTTCTCGATCTGAGTTTCGGCCTCTCCCGCCGCACCAAGACATCCTATCGCCTGCGCGAGGGAAATACAGCCGTGCCGGGCCTTTCCCTCGTCGCGGCCGAACACGGCTTCGGCCTTGTCGGCTGTATTTCGTTCTGGCCGATTTTCGCCGGGAACGTTCCGGCACTCCTGCTCGGGCCTATCGCGGTTCACCCACAGCGGCAAAACCTCGGCATCGGACTTGCTCTCATGCGCGAGGGTCTCTCGCGCGCAAAGTCGCAAGGACACCGGATCGTGTTGCTGGTGGGCGATGAGCCGTACTATGCGCGCGTTGGCTTCGCGCGCATCCCCGATGGCAAACTTTTGATGCCAGGCCCGGTCGATCCTAAACGCCTTCTCTTCCTCGAACTTGCGCCCGAATGCCTTGCCGCCGCCAAGGGACTGGTATTGCCGCCTCACCGTCACGCCGCTCTTGCGCGCGCCCGTTCATGATCTAGGATCGAGTCATGTCCAAATCCATCCACGACAGCCGCTCCGATCCCCGCAACGCGGACATTCTGATCTCGGTCAATGGCAGGCTCGTGCCGCGCGCGGAAGCTGTCGTGTCCGTGTTCGACTCGGGCTTCGTGCTGGGCGATGGCGTGTGGGAGGGCTTGCGTGTGGTGAATGGCGGCGTGCCGTTTCTGCGTGCGCATATCGAACGCCTCTACGAAGGCGCCAAGGCGATTTTCATGCAGATCGATCCGACGCCGGAACAATTGGTGGAGCGCCTGTTCGCCTGCATCGATGCGAACGGCATGAAGAACGGCGCGCATGTGCGCCTCATGATCACGCGCGGCGTGAAATCGACGCCCTATCAGGATCCGCGCGTCACCATCTCGCCGCCGACCATCGTCATCATCCCCGAATACAAGACGCCGGATTCTGCTGCCTTCGACAAGGGCCTCCGCCTCCACACGGTTCACGTCCGGCGAGGGTTTCCCGACGTCCAGGACCAGAAGCTCAATTCGCACTCGAAGCTGAATTGCATCACTGCCTGCATCCAGGCCATGGACGCGGCGCCGACGAAGCGCTGATGCTCGATCCCCACGGTTTCGTCGCCACCTGCAACTCGACGCACTTCTTCATCGTGCGCCGCGGCGAAGTGTGGACCTCGACCGGACAGTATTGCATTCCGGGCATCACCCGCGCCAACATGATCCGGCTCTGCCGCGACAACGGCATTCCCGTCTCCGAGAAATCCTTCTCTCTCTATGACGTGTACGGCGCGGATGAAGCCTTCGTCACCGGCACCTTCGCCGGGCTGACGCCGGTCCGGGAAATCGATGGCCGCGTGATGCGCGATCCCCTGATGCGCGGCGAATGGCAAGGCCCCGGCGCTGTGTCGCGGAAACTTTCCACGCTCTACAAAGAGCTCGCTTCGGCCGAGTCAACGCGGACGCTTTGAATCATGAGCACAAACATCGCCATGTGGTCGGGCCCGCGCAACATTTCGACAGCCATGATGTATTCCTTCGGCAACCGCGCCGATTGTCTGGCATGGGACGAGCCCTTCTACGGATTTTCGCTCGTCCATCACGGCAACGATCACCCGATGCGCCAGGAAATCATCGCGGCGAACGACACGAGCTGGGACAGTCTTGTCGCGAAGTGCACAAACCCCGCTTCAAAACCCCTCTTCTATCAGAAGCACATGACCCATCACATGCTGCCGGGTTTTGACCGGACATGGATCAAGGGCCTCGCCAACGCATTCTTGATCCGCTCGCCCGAACGCGTGCTCGCGAGTTACGCCAGGAAATGGAGCGATATCGATCTGCGCGCCATCGGTTTCGTCGAGCAGGCAGAAATCTTCGGCATGGTGGCGGATGCCGAAGGCAAAGCGCCACCCGTCATCGATGCCGAGGATGTGCTTGCCGATCCGCGAAAGGCCTTGACCGCGCTCTGCGCGCGTCTCGGAATCTCCTTCGATGAAGCTATGCTTTCATGGCCCGTAGGCCCCAAGCCGTTCGACGGCGTCTGGGCTCCGCATTGGTATGAGGCCGTCTGGCGCTCGACAGGTTTCCGCGCGCAAACGATAGACCCCGCTACCCTGCCCGCGCCACTCGCGCGGATCGCGGAGCAAGCGACGCCATACTATCAAAAGCTGAGAGCGTTCAGGCTATCCTAGAGTCAGCGCGCGTGAGCGAAGCCGTTTTCGCCATGCGCCACGGGAAGTGCGGTCTGCACCATGGCGCTTTCCTTCTCCATCAGCAGCTCGACCTTGCGAAGCTCCGCCTCTTCGTCGGCCAGCGCCGCCAATGCGGCCTCATGCTGGTCGCGCAAATCCGCGATCGACTTCATCAGGTTGTCGCGCCGCGTACGCGCGGCCTTGGCAGCCATCGAGTAGTTGAAATGATTGGGATCGGTGACGCCGCTCCGCCCTTCCTCGAACTTGACGTGCCCATCGAGTTCGTCGAACTTTTCAGAAGGTCGGCGATCATCGCTTCGATATCCGCCGCCTGGCGGCGCTTATCTTCGGTGCGGAAGCGGTGAAGCCGGACAAGAGTTTCGCGGGAACGCATGCAAATCCTCACTAAACGCAAACAAACGGATTGAGGCCCGAACTCCCCCTTTTCATGATTCGTCGAATCAACTACGCAGGAGATTCCGGGCGCAATTGGCCATGATGAACCGGTAAGCTTAAGGTGGGGTAAAAGCTTGCCGCAAGGCCACAATCGGACCGGAAACCGCGAAATTGCGGTGAGTTAGTCGGAATTGCGTGGGCCAGGATTAGGTTTTGTTAACCTTTCCCCGCCTATCTTAACAAGCAGCGTTAACGGTTTGTAGCGCGCGCGGGCGGTTGCATGAGGCGCGCGGTGAAGGATGGACTCCGTCAGGAGCCGGCAGACAAGGGGATACGCATGAGAGTCTTGCTGATCGAGGACGATACCGCGACAGCTCAATCGATCGAGCTGATGCTGAAGTCCGAAGGTTTCAATGTATATACGACCGATCTCGGCGAAGAGGGTGTCGATCTCGGCAAGCTCTACGATTACGATATCATTCTCCTCGACCTGAACCTGCCCGATATGTCGGGCTACGAGGTTCTAAAGACGCTCCGCGTCTCCAAGGTGAACACTCCGATCCTCATCCTCTCCGGCCTCGCCGGCATCGAGGACAAGGTAAAGGGTCTGGGTTTCGGCGCCGACGACTACATGACCAAGCCCTTCCACAAGGACGAGCTGGTCGCGCGCATTCACGCAGTGGTGCGCCGCTCCAAGGGCCATGCGCAGTCGGTCATCCACACCGGCGAACTGCAGGTCAACCTCGACACCAAGACGGTGGAAGTGGCCGGCCAGCGCGTGCATCTCACTGGCAAGGAATACCAGATGCTGGAGCTGCTCTCGCTCCGCAAGGGAACAACGCTCACGAAGGAAATGTTCCTCAACCACCTCTACGGCGGCATGGACGAGCCCGAACTCAAGATCATCGACGTGTTCATCTGCAAGCTGCGCAAGAAGCTGGCGACAGCGGCGGGCGGCAAAAACTTCATCGAAACCGTCTGGGGCCGAGGCTACGTCCTGCGCGAAGGAGCGCCCCCGATGCACGACGACGATCTCCGAGAGATCGCCTGATTGCAAAGCCGAAATGTCTCGAAGAATGGCCGGGCTCGCCCGGCCATTCTGTTTTCAGGGGCACCGTTCTGCCTCGATCACATGTCCGGATCGATCCGCCGCGGACGGCTCCGGTCCCGCGCCGTGATCCGGCCCGATCCATAGTAGAAGTCTGGGCCGAATTGAGGCCACTGCGGATTCCTGCCTTCCTCGCCAATCGCGAGCGCCTGGATTTCGCTGCGGCTGCCCTTCCCCTATTTGCATAAATTTCACGATCTCGCGGGTAACCATGGGTGCGGCAACGCTCGTTCCGTTCATCACAACCGCCGACCCGCTGCTCGATCCTGCCGCAAGAACGCCGAGATGAGTCCGCGAGTCATCGCTAATCGCGAGGGCATCCGGGCCGGTGCGGTGGGGAATGTTGGCGCCCGGCGCTATTCCGACAGGGCCGCCATCGGAATGTTTCTCAACTTCAAGCTCCCGGCCGTAGAGCCCTCCGACAACAACGGTTTCACTCCCTGTTGCAATTCCGCTAATCATTCCGCGCCGCTTGACAATACTCTCAGGCACCGAGTTATTCTCCTCGTAGTCGAATTCAACCTCCTTGCCATTTGCAGGGTCAAATCGCCAATCGGCTGGGTCTTCGAAATACGCTTGCCGTCCCCTCCGGCGATACCCGTAGATGACTTCGTCACGATATATCAAAGCCTGTAATGGTAGTTCGTCATCAAAGTCTTGACCCTCAAAGTGCACCTTCCATGCGCCTGCGGGAGCGGCCGTTCGTCCGGGCGGCAATCGGCTGTTCCCAGTCCACACCGGCATCAGCCGGGCAGTAGGTTGGACAACGATATCGAAGACGCCCCGCCAAATCGGATCACCCCTGAAGGTATACAT
>JAAURV010000170.1 GCA_012032065.1 Hyphomicrobiales bacterium | reverse complement strand
ATGCGCTAGGCGGGAACTGTTGGGACTGCTTCCCCGCGACGTTTGAGTGCTGGGGCTTGCGAGCCTCCTGATGGACATGCCGTGCGGGAACATCGGCTCAGTGATAGCGCCAGATGGAATAGGCCGTCAGCGCGATCGACCAGCCCAGGATCACGTTCCGCACCACATGATGCGGGAGACCTCGGGCGATTTTCGCCATGCCGTAGCCGCCAACGATCGCGCCCGCCATCATGGCGAGCGACGGGCCCCAGCGCACCAGACCCGTGCCGGCGAAGATGACAATGCCGATCAGCGTCATCAGCGAGATGGTCACGTTCCTCAACGCATTGGCGTGGTGGATCGACATGTGGCTGAAGATCGAATGGATGGCGAGCAGTATGATGCCCATGCCAAGCCCGAAATATCCGCCATACACATAGACGATGAATTCGAGCAGGAACGAGAGCCACAGCCAGCGCGCGGCATCGAACCCTTGCATCGATTGCAGCCGCGCCCGGATCATCGGCCCCAGGCCGAAGGACAGCGTCGCGAAGAGCAGAAGCCACGGAATGGCGGTGTGGAAAGAAGCTTCGCCCAGCCATACGAAGAGAACCGATCCCAGCGTTCCGCCCACCGCGGCAAGTACCAGCCGCGTCAGCAGATGCTGGCGCACTTCGGCGATCTCCTTGCGATAGACTGCCGTGCCGGCAATGTTGGCCGGCAGCAGCGCCACGAAATTCGCGGCGTTGGCCTCCATCTCGGACAAGCCCGCCGCGATCAGCAGCGGAAAGGTCATGAAGCCTGCGCCACCCGCCAGCACGTTGATCATCCCGGCCACGATGCCGCCGGTAAAGAGGGTGAAAAGGTTGAGGAGGTCCATGTTGGCTATTCGAACAAGTCGGCGTGCGTGCCGGTTGCCGCAAGTTCGAGAAAGTCCGGCCTAACGTCGTACACGAGCAGCCAGTCGGGCTCGATGTGGCACTCCCAGAACCCGCCATAGGCGCCGCTGAGGCGGTGCGGGCGGCAGCGGGCCGGTAGGGGCTTGTCCGCCAGCAACAACCCAATGACTGCTTCCAGTTTTCGGCTGTCGAGGCCGCGCTTCATCGCGCGCTTGTAGTCGCGCTTGAACCTGGTGGACTGAATGATTCTCCGCACGGGCGCGTCAGGACTTGAGATCGTCCATCAATGCCCTGACGCTCGTGAACTTCTTCGCCTTCCTCCGGTAGGCGGGATCTTTTAACTCGCGGATGGCACCGCGCGTACCCTCATTCGGCACCTTGAGTTCCAAAGGAATGCCGCGATGACGTATGATCTGGCTGTAATAGAGCGAGATCGCCGTGCTGGCGTTGATGCCGAGTTTCTCGAGAATGGCGTCCGCCTGGCGTTTCAACTCAGGCTTCATCCGGGCTTGAACGGTGGCGCTTTTGGACATGATGACCTCCAAGATCAGTTGTAGTACATTTGCACTACAAGTCAATCCGTTCGAGGAGAATGGGTCAGTCTGAATTTCTGTGGTTCGGCAAGAACGGCCACTGGCCTTCGGCTTCGTCTTGACGTAGTGTCGGAATGTCGACCTAGTGGATGGGCTCGAACGACGTTGGAACTCACGTACAAAGATGACGCTGCATCCGGTTACGACCGTGCCTTCGCGCATGTCACTACGCACTTTGTGCCCCACCTACTTCGCGTGGCTCAGATTGAGCCCGGTATGCACGTCCTCGACATTGCCACAGGCACAGGTCTTGTCGCTGAAGCGGCTTTGAAGATCGTTGGCCAAGCTGGCCACGTCACCGCAGCTGACCTGTCACCCGCCATGATCGAAAAGGCGCGAGAGCGTCTTCGCCATTCAAAGAACGCTTCGGTCACAATCGAGGATGGCCAGGCGCTTTCATTTCCAGACGAAAGCTTCGATGCAGTCGTATGCAGCCTCGGACTGATGTTCTTTCCCGACCCGTTGGGTGGACTTACTGAGTTTCGCCGCGCGCTTCGTCCTGGCGGGTACGCCGCCGTCTCGGTCAACACCGTGCCGGAACGGTCCTACAACAACTTCATCAACCTCGCCATTGCGCGGCACATACCGTCATTGGCAGCGGCCGCACTCGCGTGTTTTCGCTGGGCGACGGAATGAAATTGAGGTCGCTGTTCGAGGCAGCGAATTTCCGGGATGTTGAGATCAAGACCGAGGCGCATCGCTTCGCGCTGCCCTCCTTCGACGCATACTTCGAGCCGTTTGAAAGAGGCGGCGGCTCGCCAGGGCAGGCATTCGTTTCGCTTCCTGCAGAGGCGCGCCGAAGCCGTGCGCGAGGAGGTACGGCGCGAGCTCGGAGACATTGGCGGCCCTATCGGGGTGGAAGTCGAGTGCAGATTGGCTTCCGGGCGACGATGATGAGCGCGCATGACTGTCTTGAGTCAAACTCCGTGCTTCAAACGGACCCATTGCCCGCCCAAGACTTTTTGAAGCCCGCATCTCTATTTCTTCGGGCATTGTCGGGTGTGGCCAAGCCGGCCTCGAGGCCGCGGCTCACAGTTCGGAGCTTCTGGAGCAGCGCCGTGCGTTGACGCCGTCTTGGCCGCGATGCGATCTTCGAAGAAGCGGGGGATGGAGCCCAGACGTACCGCCAACCTGTTAACCAACCTCGTCCCGCCATACCGGATTGCTCCATGCGCGTTTGCCTGCGTTGTCGATGGCCACGACGCGGAACCAGGGGCTTGGCTTTTCGAGCAGCCAACCCTTTTCCAGTTTCGCGAGATCGAACGCGGCGCCGGTGATGGCGCGGCCGGTGGCGACGCAGCTTCGCGAATTGCCGCAGACCACCGTGATCGTATCGACGGGCGAGGTTACGATAACGATTTCCTTGCCGTCGAGGCGAATGTCGTGGAGCAGGGGCCCTTGGCTCGCATAATATGCTCCGCGCTTCAGCGCATCGAGTAGCACATCGGGATCGAGGCTCTCCGCTTTCACATGCACCCATCCGCCGAAATGGTCTGGCGTCTTGAAATGCGCATCGTCGGTGGCGAAGCCTGAAAGCCGCCGCCCCTCGTTCAGCAACTGATCCCAGAGATAGAGCCCGTCGCCGCGATCGTTTTCCATAGCGCAGCCGTGATTGTAGATTTCGACAGCGTGGGCGCAATCGAGGGCGCGGCCATCTTCGATGGTGAGCTGCGACCATGCCGGATGCGCGATGCCGACAAAAGCGCCAGCTTCGACGGCGCGGCGCGCGAGCGCGGCACCCGTCTCGCCTTTCGCCGCCGGTTTGAAATCGAGCGGCAGCCCCGCTGCCACGATATGCCAGAGTTCGCCGGCGCTGGTTTTCGGTGCGTGCAGTTCCGCGCCAATTATCGTGGTGAAATTGTTGCCGCGCAGATGCCGCGTGTCGGCAATGGGCCAATCGAAGCGATCGATGAAGTGCTCCGACATCATCACAAAGTCATAACCCGCGTTCTTGTAGCGGATCACCACATCGTCCAGCGCCAGCGCGCCGTCGGAGAGGTTCGAATGCGTATGCAAGTTCCCGCGCCAGAACCGGCCGGGGAGGGAGAAGGGAGGAATGGATTTCAGCGTCATGGTGTTGAGCTTTGAGGCGGCCGGGGGCGTCCGAATCACACGCTCATTTGCATGCCGAGCTCGACCACGCGATCCGGCGGGATGCGGAAGAATTCGATGGCGCGGGCGGATTGGTTGGTCAGCATGATGAAGATGCGCTGCTGCCAGAAGGGGAGCGCCGAGCGCGCCGACATGCGGATCACTCGGCGGCCGAGGAAATAGGAGGCCTGGCGTGGGTCGATGGCGAGGCCGTGCTCCTCGCAGGCGCGCAATGCCGCGGCACATCGGGCTGCTCCATGTAGCCGAACTTCGCCTGCACAAGCCGACGCGCCGAGCGGCAGACGCTTCGCGGTGATGCGCTGATCGCGGTCGACGCGCGGCTCGTCGGTGGTCTCGACGGTGATGAAGACCAAAATGTCATGCAGCACGCGATTGTGTTTGAGGTTATGCATCAGCGCCGACGGCGCGTAGATCGGATCGGTCTGCAGAAACACCGCAGCGCCAGCAACCCGCGCCGGCGGGCGCCGCTCTAGGCTTTCGAGAAGACCTGCGAGTTCGATCGAGTCGCGGCGCAGCTTCGCGGCCAGCGCCTGGCGCCCGCGCAGCCATGTGTACATCATCAGGATGATGGTCGCGCCGATCAGCACGGGCATGTAACCGCCATGGATGAGCTTAAGGCCATTCGCCGCCATGAACGTCGCTTCGATCACGAAGATTGCAACCATCGCCGGAATAACAACCCAAATTGGCCAGTTCCGCGCCTTCCAGAAGAAGATCACGGCCAGCACCGTGTCCACCAGCATCGAGGTATTGACGGCGATGCCATAGGCCGATGCGAGATTGCTCGACGACTGGAACACCAGCACGAGCAAGATCACGCCGACCAAGAGCAGCCAGTTGATCTGGCCGATATAGATCTGGCCCTGTTCGGTCTCGCTGGTGTGGGTGATGTTCATGCGCGGGAAAAGCCCCAGCGAGATCGCCTGCTGGGCGATCGAGAACGCGCCGGTGATGACCGCCTGACTGGCGATCACGGTGACGGCGGTCGCCAGAATGACAAGCGGGATCAGGGCCCATTCCGGCGCCATGAGGAAGAAGGGGTTCTCCACGGCATGCGGATACGCGATCACGAACGCGCCCTGTCCCAGATAGTTGAGCACGAGTCCGGGAAACACCACGGCGACCCATGCCAATCGGATCGGCGTTCTGCCGAAATGCCCCATATCGGCATAAAGCGCTTCGCCGCCTGTCACCGCCAGGAACACGCCGCCAAATACGAGCAGCGCCAGGCCCGGCGCCTTGAACAGCATGTCGACGCCGTAGAGTGGATTGAAGGCCAGGAAAATGCCCACATCGTCGCCGATGTGGAACAGGCCCATGATGCCGATCACGAGGAACCACAGCGTGGTGACCGGGGCGAAGAGTGCCGCCACTCCCGCCGTCCCCTTGTACTGGAACAAGAAGAGCGTGATCAGGACCGCGAGCGTCAGCGGCACCACATAACTCTCGAAGCGCGGATTGATGACTTTCAGTCCCTCGACCGCCGAGAGCACCGACATGGCGGGCGTGATCATGGCATCGCCGAAGAAGAAGGCCGCGCCAATCATGCCAAGCGCCAGCACGAAGCCGCCTTTGCGCTTGAGCAGCGTTTCCACCAGCACGACAAGCGAGAGGATGCCGCCCTCACCCTTGTTATCGGCCCGCATCAGGAACACGACATATTTAAGCGTCACGATGAGGATGAGCGCCCAGATCAGCAGCGATACCACGCCCAGCACGGCGGAACGCAGATCGCCGCCCGCCGCCACGACAGGATGCAACGCCTCGCGCATGGCATAGAGCGGGCTCGTGCCGATGTCGCCGAAGACGACGCCGATCGAAGCAAAGGCGAGCGCTAAGTTGGTGCGCGACAGCCCCGCTTCGGGCGCATCGTGCCGTGCCTGGCTAGCTTGCGTCATGTCGCGGCCCTCAATGGGCCAGTTCCCCCGGAATCATTCAACCGACGTCATTGCGCCGTGACGACGGCGCGGCACTCAGCAGGAAGGCCCGACAGTGTCAAGGCCGGAGCGGGCTTGGGTGGCTTGGCGTTGGGATCGCGCTTTTTCGGTTTCCAGGGGATGTCGCCCATCCAGTAGGCCAGTTCCTCGCCGCAGCCGGTGCCGTCCTTCGGCCGCGCGGGCGCCTGATTCTTGCAGGTCTTGGAGCCTGCGGGGCAGTTGATGCGGATGTGGAAGTGATAGTTGTGGCCGTAATAGGGGCGCACCTTGGCGAGCCACGACTTGTCGCCCGTGGCCCAGCGGCACAGCTCCGCCTTGATTGGCGGATGAACAAAGATGCGCGCGACCTCCGGATACATCGCGGCGCGCCTGATGAGCCGCGCATGGGCCTCGGTCCAGAACGAGTAGTCCATGCTCTGGCGGTCCTTGACCACGAGCCTTGCCGAGATGCTCTCGCGTTCCTTGGCGGTCAGCATGCGGTCCGGCATCGGCGTCAGCCAAACATCGGCATCAAGCCCAATCTGGTGGCTGGCGTGGCCCGTCAGCATGGGACCGCCTCGGGGCTGGGCGAGGTCGCCCACGAGCAAGCCGTTCCAGCCATCGTTGGCTCTGGCCTCAACGGCGAGACGTTCGACCAGTTGGACAAGCTGCGGATGGCCCCAGTTGCGGTTGCGCGAGAGACGCATCACCTGCCAGGCGGGTCCATTGATGGCCAGCGCCTGACCGCCCGCCAGGCATCCCCGCGCATAGGTTCCGATTGCCCGCGATGAAAGATTGGCCGGCACCTGCTGCTTGCCGAACAGTTTTTTCGCCGGAATTTTCTCGATGTTGCCGGTGATCATGGCCGCGAGGCCCTGTTGTTCGGACGCCGTCTGCGCCATGACCGAAGACGCGGCAAACAAGGACAAGAGGAGTGCGGCAGCGAGCCGCAAAGCTGAAAACGTCATCGCCTATTTCTTCCTGAATGCATCGAGAGACACAACCTTCGGCACCTCGCCGCCAGCGTCCGCGGTTTCCGCAGCCGGCTCAGACTTGCGGGATTTGGCCTTGCCTTGCGGCTTCGGCTCGTCCCCCTTGCGGGATTCGACGGGCGCCTTGGCGTCCGCCGCGACGACTTCGAACTGGAGCCCGAACTGTACCGCAGGATCGAGGAAGCCCTTGATGGCGGCAAAGGGAATGGAGAGGCGCTCGGGGATATTGTCGAAAGAGAGTTCGACATCGAAATAGTCTTCAGTCACCTTGAGGCCGTTGTATTGGTGCTGGATCACGATGGTCATTTCCCGGGGTAGCGCTGGGCCAACCGCTCGCC
>JAAURV010000005.1 GCA_012032065.1 Hyphomicrobiales bacterium | reverse complement strand
TTCGCGTGGGAGGAGGAGGTTTTTCCGTTGGCCAATCAACGAGCCTTTGCTTAGAAGCGGCTCAAAAATTTAGTCACTTTCCTGCCGGGACTCGGCTACGCTTGAACTGATGGACGCACCACCACTTAGCTCTTCCTCGGACTTCGCCCCACTCATCCGCGAGCAATCGCCTCTCCGCCAGGCGATCACCGCGGCCTGCCGTTTGCCGGAAACCGCATGCGTCCCGCCGCTGATCAAGGCGGCGCGGCAGCCCTATGCCATGCAGCAGAAGATCGCGGCGACAGGGCGCAAGCTCGTCGAGACGCTGCGCGCCGCGCCGCCCAAGGGCGGCGTTCAAAACCTCGTGCAGGAATATGCGTTGAACAGCCAGGAGGGCGTGGCGCTGATGTGCCTCGCGGAAGCGCTGCTGCGCATTCCCGACGACGATACACGCGATGCCCTGATCCGCGACAAGATTTCGGGCGGCGACTGGTCCTCGCATCTGGGCGAAGGCCGCTCGCTCTTCGTCAACGCCGCGACCTGGGGCCTGATCGTCACCGGCAAGCTGACATCGACGGTGAACGATAAGGGCCTCTCCGCTAGCTTGACGCGCCTCGTTGGCAGATTGGGCGAGCCGGTGATCCGCGCCAGCGTCGACATGGCCATGCGATTGATGGGCGAACAGTTCGTCACCGGCCAGACCATCGATGAAGCTTTGCGGAACGCAAAGGAACCCGAGGAGAAAGGCTACCACTACTCATTCGACATGCTGGGCGAAGCCGCCACCACGGCCGAAGATGCCGCGCACTATTTCGACGCCTACGAGAACGCCATCCACGCGATCGGCAAGGCGGCGGGCGCTGGGCCCTATGCGGGGAACGGCATCTCGATCAAACTCTCGGCCCTGCATCCGCGTTACGCGCGCGCGCAAGCGGATCGGATGATGACGGAGCTTCTGCCGCGCGTTCAAAGTCTCGCCGCACTCGCCAAGTCCTACGATATCGGTTTCAACATCGATGCCGAGGAAGCCGACAGACTCGAACTCTCGCTCGATCTTCTCGAGAGCCTTGCATTCGACAAGGCACTCGAAGGCTGGAGCGGCCTGGGCTTCGTGGTGCAGGCCTATGGCAAGCGCTGCCCCTTCGTGCTCGACTTCGTCATCGATCTCGCCCTGCGCTCGGGCCGGCGGCTGATGGTGCGGCTCGTCAAGGGCGCTTACTGGGACAGCGAAATCAAGCGCGCGCAAGTCGATGGGCTTTCGGGCTACCCGGTGTTCACGCGCAAGCTCTACACCGATGTCTCCTACATCGCCTGCGCGCGAAAACTCCTGGCCGCGCGCCAACATGTGTTCCCGCAATTCGCCACCCACAATGCCCAAACACTCGCCACCATTTATCACATGGCCGGGCCGCGGTTCGCGCTCGGAGACTACGAATTCCAATGCCTGCATGGCATGGGTGAGCCGCTTTACGACCAAGTTGTCGGAAACGACGGCCTGAACCGCCCCTGCCGCATCTATGCACCCGTCGGCACGCATGAGACGCTGCTTGCCTATCTGGTGCGCAGGCTCCTGGAGAACGGCGCCAACTCCTCCTTCGTCAATCGCATCGCCGACGAGACCGTGCCCGTCGACGATCTCCTGGCCGATCCTGCCGAAGTCGCCGCCGAGATGCCGGTACCTGGAACTCCGCACGAGAAGATACCATTGCCGCAAGACATCCATGGAGCGCGGCGCAACTCGAGCGGCATCGACCTCGCGAGCGAGACCGAGCTTGCAAATCTCTCGACGGAACTTCTGACAGCCAAAAAAGGACTCTGGAAAGCAAAGCCGCTGCTTTCCTTCAAAACCGCCTTTGGCCCGGCGCGTGCTGTTCTCAATCCAGCGATCGCGAGGACGTGGTTGGTGAAGTTGTTGAAGCAACAGCCGCCCAAGCCGCCGAGGCCGCGCGCATCGCGGCAAGAGCGTATCGGAACTGGAACGCAACTCCCGTCGCCAACCGCGCCGCCGCATTGGAGAAGGCCGCCGATCGACTTCAGGCGCGTTTGCCGGAATTGATGGGCCTCATCATGCGGGAGGCGGGAAAGACCGCCGCCAACGCGGTTTCCGAACTGCGCGAAGCGATCGACTTCCTGCGCTACTACGGATCTGAAGCGCTGGCGAAGTTACAAGGCGCGGAAGGGTTGGGCGCCGTGGTCTGCATCAGCCCGTGGAATTTTCCGCTGGCGATCTTCATGGGGCAGGTATCGGCGGCGCTCGTTGCTGGCAACACGGTGCTCGCCAAGCCCGCCGAGGAAACGCCACTCATCGCGTGTGAAGCAGTGCGGCTGCTGCACGAGGCTGGCGTGCCGAAGGATGCTCTGCAATTCTTGCCGGGCGATGGAGCAATCGGCGCCGCGCTCGCCGCCGCACCCGAATGCTCCGCCGTGATGTTCACCGGCTCCACCGAAGTGGCGCGCCTCATCAATGCCACGCTGGCGAAGCGATTGTCGGCGGATGGCCGGCCCATCCCCTTGATCGCCGAAACCGGCGGACAGAACGCAATGATCGTCGACTCATCCGCGCTCGCCGAGCAGGTGGTGGGAGATGTGATCGCAAGCGCCTTCGACAGCGCGGGCCAACGCTGCTCGGCGCTCCGCGTATTGTGCTTGCAGGAGGATGTAGCGGATCGCATTCTCGCCATGCTCAAGGGCGCGATGCGCGAGCTCCGCGTTGGAAATACTTCGCGGCTCGCCACCGACATCGGCCCGATCATCAGCGATGAAGCGAAGCGGGCAATCGGGACGCATGTCGAGACGATGCGCGGGAAGGGATTCAAGGTCGATGCCTCGCCGCTCGGCGAAGAGGCATTGAACGGAAGTTTTGTCGCACCCACGATCATCGAACTCGATGCCGCGAAATCTCTGGGCCGCGAAGTGTTCGGACCGGTTCTGCATGTGCTGCGCTACCGCCGCGACGAGATCGATGCGCTGATCGATGGCATCAACGGCACGGGCTATGGCCTGACCTTCGGCCTGCACACCAGGCTCGACGAGACCATCGAACATGTGACCACGCGGGTGAAAGCGGGAAATCTCTATGTCAATCGCAACACCATCGGCGCCGTGGTCGGCGTGCAGCCCTTCGGCGGGCGCGGCCTTTCCGGAACCGGGCCGAAGGCGGGCGGGCCATTGTATCTGCATCGGTTGGTGCGGAATTCCGAGCCCAGGCTTCCGCGCGATGAAGTCGAACTGATAGGCCCTGTTGGCGAGCGTAATCTCTACGCGCTGCATCCGCGCGGCCGCATTCTCTGCTTGGCGAAAACCGAGGGCGGATTGGCGGAGCAGAAACGCCTTGTCGCCGAAACCGGAAACCAGGCGGTTGTGGCGGTGGAGAAAGGTCCGTTCGCCGGAGCATTGCTCGAAGCGGAAGGCGAAGAGTTGCGCGCGCAGCTCGAAACGCTCGCCTCGCTGCCAGGCCCCATCGTGCTGGCGCAGGCGAAGCCTTACAATCCGGCGTGGCTCATGGAAGAGCAGTCGATCTCGGTGAATACGACTGCCGCGGGCGGCAATGCCAATCTCATGACCATTGGGTAGGAAAATCGGCCGGAACGAATTGGAATTGCGTAGTGTCCGAACCATGCGATATGTCCGCTGACATGTTTGCAAGGGATAGCCGGAGATGAGAACTGTGGACGGGGAGAAAGTCGCCATCGTCACGGCCGGCGGAAGCGGCATGGGCGCGGCCGCGGCGCGGCGCCTTGCGGCCGATGGATTTCACATTGCCGTGCTGTCTTCCTCCGGCAAGGGCGAAGCGCTGGCAAAGGAGCTTGGCGGCGTGGGCGTCACCGGTTCCAATCAGTCAAATGCCGATGTTGCGAAGATTGTGGACGCCGCGATGCACCGCTGGGGCCGCGTCGACGTGCTGGTGAACAGCGCCGGCCATGGTCCCCGCGCTGCCATCCTCGACATCACGGATGAAGACTGGGCCAAGGCGATGGATGTCTATTTCCTCAGCGCCGTGCGCCCCATGCGGCTGGTGACGCCGGTCATGCAGAAGCAGAAGTCGGGCGTCATCGTCAACATTTCGACAGCCTGGGCCTTCGAGCCATCGGCCATGTTCCCGACATCGGCGGTCTTCCGCGCCGGACTTGCGTCTTTCACCAAGATCTTCGCCGACACCTATGCTGCGGACAACATCCGCATCAACAATGTGCTGCCGGGCTGGATCGACAGCTTGCCGGCCACCGAAGAGCGCCGCTCATCCGTGCCCATGAAGCGCTACGGCACGTCACAGGAAATCGCGGGCACAATCAGCTTTCTCGCATCGCCCGCCGCGGCATACATCACCGGCCAGAACATCCGCGTGGATGGCGGCCTCACGCGTTCGGTCTAGTCTCGCGGAGGAAATCCAAATGAAACTCTCCGGCGTTCTTCCGGCCCTCGTCACGCCATTCGACGCGCAAGACAACATCGACTTCAAGGCTTTCGAAAAACATCTGAACGGCTTGCGCGCAGAGGGCGTCAAGGGCTGGGTGCCCTGCGGATCGACCGGCGAATACAACCTGATGTCGGACGGCGAGCGCGACGAGGTTTTGAAATTCGTGAAAGATTTCGCCGAGCCGGGCGAAACCTTGATCGCGGGAGCGAACGCGCCGCACACCAAGGGTGTCATCGCCAACGCCAGGCGCGCCAAGGAAATCGGTTACGACATCGTGTTGCTCGCGGCCCCTTTCTACACCAAGCCGGCGCAATCGGAGCTGATCCGTCACTTCAACGCCGTGCTCGACGCAGTTGACGTCAAGATTGTTCTCTACAGCTATCCCGCGAAGGACAACATCGAACTGGAATATGAGCTGCTCGATGCGCTCGCCGATCACCCGCGCGTGCTGGGCATCAAGGAAAGCTCGGGCTCGCTGCAGCGCGCCATCGGCATTTCGACGCGCTACAAGGACCGCCTGCAACTCGTGTCGGGATCGGACGACGTGGCGCTCGACTTCATGTTCTGGGGCGCGGATAGCTGGATTTGCGGGCCCGCCAACTGCATGGCCAAGGCGTGCTGCGGCCTCGACCGCAGCTATCGCGCGGGCGACCTGAACAAGGCGCGCCGGCAGATGGCGGTGCTCTTCAACGCCATGGCCATTCTCGAATCGGGAAAGTATGTGCAGAAGGTGAAATATGGCTGCGAGCTGCAGGGCAGACCCGTTGGGCAAGCGCGCATGCCGCTCGGCCCCTTGTCCGATGACGAGAAGGCCGCATTCCGCAAAGCCATGGAGCCGATCATCGACTGGAAGTAATCGGGGATGACGACGGTTGTCATCGGCGCTGGCGTGATCGGCGTGACGCTCGCTCATGAACTGCGGCGCCGCGGACGCGACGTCACGATCGTCGAACGCGATGCGCCGGGGAAGGGTGCATCCTACGGCAACATGGCATCGATCGCGGTGACCGAGTTCATGCCGGCATCGCGGCCTTCCGTCTGGAAGCTTATTCCGGGATGGATGCTCGACCCCGAAGGGCCGGTGCGCGTGCGCCCATCATACATGCCGAAACTCTTGCCATGGTTCTTGCGCTTCATCGCGGCATCGCGTCCGTCGAAGTTGAGAGAGCTTGAGGCACAGGGAGCCGCATTATGCGCGCGCGTCTACGATGACCTGATGCCGCTCCTTCGTGAAACGGGTCTTGAAGGAGAATTGACCGATGAAGGCTGCCTCTCTCTCTACGCCAATGAAACGGAGTTCAAGGCGGATCGTGAGCACATCGAGATTCTCGAGCGTTTCAATTTCCCGCATGAGGTAATCGGGCGGCAGGCGATCAAGGCGCTGGAGCCGGAGATTTCGGACAAGATTGGCATTGCCGTGCTTTTCCGCGGAATCGTTCGCTTCGCGATCCCTATCGCTTTGTGGCGAAGATCGCCGAGCATTTCGTGGCGAAGGGCGGCCGCATCGAACAGGGCGAAGTCGCGGCGTTCATTCGTGGAGGCGGCATCGAGGAAGTGGTCCTGAAGGATGGCCGGCGCATGAAGGCCGATCAGATTGCCGTTTGCGCCGGTGCTTACTCGGCGAAGCTCGCGAAGATTCTCGGCGAGCCCATACCGCTCGAAACCGAGCGCGGCTATCATACCCAGATCATGTCTCCCGGCATGACGATGAGGCACTCGATCATCTGGCCGGCGCGCGCCTTCATGGTGACGCCAACAGCAGG
Source organism: Hyphomicrobiales bacterium (assembly GCA_012032065.1). Taxonomy (GTDB): domain Bacteria; phylum Pseudomonadota; class Alphaproteobacteria; order Rhizobiales; family Aestuariivirgaceae; genus Aestuariivirga. The sequence continues at coordinate 21,620 of JAAURV010000005.1, read as the reverse complement.
CGGCATTCGCGTCGGCGGAACCGTGGAGATGGCGGGTCTCGATGCGGCGCCCGACTACCGGCGCTCCAGGATCACGGTGAAGCACGCGCGCGAGGCGCTGCCGAACTTGCAGTGCAAGAACTTTACCGAATGGATGGGTCACCGCCCCGCCTTTCCGGACACGGTGCCGGTCATGTCCGCTTCGGCCAAGACAAAAGGCGTGTTCTACGCCACCGGCCATGGCCATCTCGGATTGACATACGCAGCCACAAATGCGCGATTGATGGCGGACTTGATGACCGGCGCAAAACCACCCATCGGCATGCACCCCTATCGTGTCAACCGTTTCTGAGCCAACGCCCATGTGGAAGAACGGTCTCGAAGTCGTCGCGGTTCACTGTCAGGGTGAAATCGGCAAGGTCATCGTCGGTGGCGCGCCGGAAATTCCGGGCAGGACTCCGCTCGAGAAGATGAACCACATCAACACGATTGATGACAGTCTTCGCCGCTTCGTGACGTTCGAGCCGCGCGCCCATGTGGCGATGTCGATGAACCTTCTGCTCCCGCCAACGGGGCCCACGCCGACGCCGGGTTCATCGTTCTGCAAGCGGATCGCGCCATCCCATGTCGGGAAGCAATTGCATCTGCGTCGTGACGGCGCTCCTCGAAACCGGCCGCGTCAAAATGACGGAACCCGGGACCATTGTTCGCGTGGAAACGCCAGCGGGGCTCATTCTCGCGCGGGCTAAATGCGAGAGGGGACGTTGTGTATCGGTGAGCCTCGACAATGTGCCGTGCTTCGCCGAAGCGCTGGACCGCAAAATCGAGACGCCGCGGTGGGGCACGATCCTCTCCGACATTGCCTTTGGTGGCGTCTACTACGCGCTGGTGGATGCCGAACGGATTGGCTTGACGATCGAGCCCGGGAACGCGCGCGATCTGGCCGAAGCCGGCATCGCGCTCAGGACGCTCGTCAATGCGCAAGTGAAGGTGCGGCATCCCGATCTCGTTAACCTCGACGATGTGGCCTACGTCATGTTCCGCGCGCTGGATGCCGATGGCGCGGTGCGCACCTGCACCGTGCTGAAACCTGGCCGTGTCGATCGCAGCCCCTGCGGCACGGGAAGTTCCGCCAATCTCGCCTGCCTCCATGCGCGTGGCGGCGTGAAGGTCGGAGATCAGCGCCTTTCGCGCTCGATCATCGGCGGCGAGTTTCTCGCCGAAGCGATCGGCGAAACCACCGTGGCACCGGCGCGCGTGCTTCCGCGCATCACCGGCCGAGGATGGATTTATGGCCGCGAAGAACTCCGACTGGATGGCGATGATCCTTTCCCGCGCGGTTTTGCGCTTTCGGACTCATGGGGTTCGCAAGTTGACGAGTTGGAATAGGCTGCTCCGATGCAGCAATGAGGCGAGCGCCGTGACCGCCGTGGATGGCGGTGATCGGATAGCAACAGCTCACGAAAGAACCCAAATTCCGCGATGACAAATCGTCGGTCAGATCCTTGAGTGCCGAATCCACACAACAATCTAAGGTTGGTTGATTGCAATTTATAAGATGCTAAATTTAAAATTGCGTTCTACAGTGAACGCTACTTATAATAGAAAGGATGAACCATGAGCAAGATCATTTCTGCGCCAGTGACTTCCGAGAACGCCGACTCCTTCGAGAAGGTCGACGCGAAGGTCATCGGCCTTGCTGCTGAAGGACGTTACTTCAACAAGGCGTAGCCGCGAAGGGCTGCTGCAAAGCAGCAGCCCACTTCCAGATTGCACTCATGCGTGTGAAGTCGTCATCGACCCTCATCTGTTTCCATTCGGCAGGAAGATTGCGGTCTTCAACTTTTGTCCAAAACATCGGTGCTTTGCAACGCCAGCGATCTGAGTTGGCTGACAGAAGCACCCGACTGGACTGAAGAGGACGAAATCGTGGACCGTCACCCCGTGGACGACCCGCGCGCCGTTCACGAAAAACTGCATCGCCTTCGCGAGTTTGGCCTACTGATTGCGGAGAATTCCGAAGCCGCAAACATGGACTCCATATATTGCGCATCGTGGAAGTTGGACCGTGCAGCGGCGTTCCAACATTTCCTGGCCATGGACAGCCCCTTCATAAGCACGGAAGCTTCAACTCGGTCCCAAATCGAGCAAGCAAAAATCGACCCTTCGCCAGACCTCTTCTGGCCTAACAATAGCGGCCCGATCCACTTGCCTTGCGCCGATTTGTCTGGCGGCGCTCCAATCCTCGATGTGATGAAGAGGCGCCGCACCAACAGGTGCGGCCTTCCTCGGCCCGTAACGCTCAATCAGTTAGCGGATTGCCTTTGGGCCGGTCTCGGCATCACCGGTTTCGTGCGCACCGAGGCGTCGGTGCTTCCCCTGAAAATGACGCCATCCGGCGGGGCGAGGAATCCCTTCGAAGCATTTTTGATTGCCCGAAATGTCGAAGGACTTGACCCCGGCGTTTATCACTACGCGGCCATCGGCCACTCGTTGGGCCTCGTCAACGCGGATTATTCCCCGAGTTTCAGCGAACTTCTCGCTGGGCAGGAGTGGGCGGATACCATGCAAGTGCTTGTAGTTCTCGTCGCATCGCTGAACCGCACCGCATGGAAGTACAAGGATGCAAATGCCTATCGCGTTGTTCTCATCGAGGCTGGACACATTGGCCAGAACATGATGCTCGCCTGCACAAATAACGAACTCACGGCGTGTCCGACTGCGGCGCTTGCACACTCGCGGCTCAGAACGTTGTTCGGCATCGAGAGTTTGGCCGATGTGCCCATGTATGCGATCGCGATTGGCCACCCCGGCGTAGATCCGGATGAAGTTATCCCGGTAGAGGACTTCCTGAATAAGGGGTGGAAACCGGGCGCGATGCCGGAGCTTCCCTAGCTAAGCGGCAGAGGCAGGAACCTTTCCCAGGGAAATGGGTTTTAAGGTTCCTGCCCTGCATTTGGAGGCACGCAGGCAACGGTCCATTGGTCGAGTGCGTGTGTGCGCCAATCGGAACGATACCGTTTGCACTGCATGTCCAGGAAGAACTATGGCAGCCTGACCTTGTATCAAGCTGAAAACCACATTTCCATTTTTGTGGAGAAGCAGGAGCCCTAGGGGGGATCTGGGCTCCTGCGCCGGGGGAGCGGTTCGGTTTTGTCGCGCCCACTCTGTAGCGGGGTTCTGTAATAGTGGAACGGCGAGTTTTCTGATCCGCAACCGTCAGGTGCGCCCCAAAACTTGCGCGAAGCTTGTGCTGTGCAGAACAACGATGTCATAAATCGAAGTGAATGCCGGCGGAGACACTGGCTCACGCTCTCTTCGGCTGCTGGAAACACTGTCAATTTGGCCTGCCAATTCAAACTTGCAACTTGGAACTTGCGCAGCTTCGCGACAGGCTTCGCGACTTCGCGAATTTACAGCGAAGCGCATGTTGTGATTGCCTTAGCGTAAGGTAAAACGGTATTGGCATCAGATTCGAGGTTTTGTGAACACGCCTACAACGTACGAATCATCGGGCAGGTCCACCTTTGAGATGCTGCAACAAGTGAAGAATGGGGACATTCTGGTGGCAGGGCTCAAGGAACTGGAACTTGATCGCTACCAGGTGCTTCTTTTCATTGCATCCGAACTGCTTGTTCTGAAAGGTTTGGCCGAAAACTCATCAGACAAGGATATCGTTCAGGAGCTGAACAGAATATCTTGGTCGCTTATAGAGCGGGCCAAGATTCAAGCTAGATCAATGACCGAATCCGGAAATGTCCGATCTAATTGACCGCTCAGTGAGTACATTCAATTCCTTGCAAACTAGCTTGATTGCCCGGAAAGCAACATGGCTCCTTGATCAATCTCCGATTTTTTAACGATCCCAAGACTCTTGATGGCGTCTCTTGCGCGAATGCGCTTTCCAACCGGTTGGACATGGACGCTCGTGCAAGCCTGGGATCTCGAAACGCGTGTGAGAAGCACCCCGGAATAGAAGCCCCTGCTGGTCCCGAATGACTTGTCGAGCGTCATTAGGCTCACCTGATGGGGAAGGTATCGGTTGGTCCCGATCAGAAAGACTTCTGACTCATTGGCGCAAACAATTCCAGAATGCCGTCCTGCGATCAGAGGAACAGGTTGCTCGCCTTCTGTCCGAAGAAGTGTCAGACGCACAAACTTCAAATGGCTTTTCGCATTGGTCAAAATCAGCAAACTCCTCATCAGCACATCCTGCTGATCAGGAATGGACATGTAGCAATAATACAAGCCGTCCGGAAAAATGTTGGGGTCCAAGCTTATCTTTGCCGACAAATTCAGGAGTTTTCGAAGAGTGAGAATTTCAATATCCTCTTCCTCAAATTGCAGATTGTCATCTGCAAAAATTTTATTTATCGATATCCCCAGCACACTGCATATCTTCTTCAAAGTGTTGAGGCTTGGCGTCGCAGTTCCGGCCAGATACTTGTTGAACTGCTGGCGGTTGATTTCGGCGGTCCGGCAAAACTCGGCAATCGTGCCGAAACCCTCGCACTCGCGGCGCAAGTTTCGTTGAAAATTTGTCTGTTTCCGGGAGTCGCGATCCATTGCCGTCGCACAGTTGAGCGCTGCCGCCATGCAGTCTCGCACAATGAATCTACGTTGCAAGAAGGAAATCGGACCATAGAACGATTGATTCAACTATGTTGTAACGCGGGCTTTGCTAGAATAAAATCAATCAGCTCAACGGCTTACAGATTGGCCGCATTGCCGCTTCTGCCGCGAAGAGAGCTCACGTGTCAGCCATGACTTTTCTGGAGACACTGCTTGGTGCGTGCAAAATACTACATATTTTCTTGTCGATCCGAAAAGCCGTCGGTTGAAAGCATCGACAGTCTGTCGCGCGTTAGCTTGATCTCGCGGCCGATGTCCTGCTGACGCCCGACAAGTTCGTCCAAATGGCGCGACAGAAGGTTGCAGTAGCTTTCCTTGGCGCCGGAAGCCGATTCGTTCTCGAAGCGCTCAAGTGCTTCTTTTATGCGTGCAATCGACAGACCCATGCTCCGCATCTCGACGATGACGTTGAGCCTGGTTTCTTGTTCCGCCCCGTATGCGCGAAACCTGCCGATTCGGCGCGGCGAGATAAGCCCTTCTCTTTCATAGAATCTGATTGTAACAGGGCTGATACCGACTCGGGTTGCGATGTCGCCGATGAAAGCAACGGCCAATGCCGGCTCAGTTCTATCGTCGGCTCTCGGTTCCGAGCGGTAACCATGAAAATGGTCAAACATTCGATTCGCGCCCCAAATCGTTGTGCTGTGGAGGGAGGATGGTCATGAAGCGTAGTTTGCCGTCTCCGCCGATTATCGTAAATTTTTCAGGAACTTGTACTAACGCCACCGACGCGGTTTGCTGATCGTTCTTCGCGTATGCGCATTCGATCAACCGCGCATTACCTAGCGAAAGGTTCTACCATGGTTATGATGTTTGTCAATTGTTATTGGCCCATGTGTCATGGGACTGGCTGAGAACATCAAAGTCAGGCGCTCGGCCAAGAGCTACTCTCAGGCTGAGTTGGCGGAGAGCGCCGGCGTGAGCCAGCAGCTGATTAATGCACTGGAGAATGGCAAAGTCGGTTCCACCAAGTTCATGCCGGAAATCGCAGCCGCGCTTGGCTGCAACGTCAGAGAGTTGGATCCTCGATTCGGCGACGCTGGCCGGCTCAAGCAAAACGCGTCTCACGAGGCTAAGGCCGCTAGCGAGCTGCCAATCCTGGCTGCCATGGAAATGCCTCCGGTCTCAATGTCCGTGGAGATATCCGTTGAACCCGTCGACTTCATGGACCGGCCGCCGTTGCTCGAGAATGTCCGCGATGGCTACGCATTGTTTGTCGCCGACGATTTGATGTCTCCGGAGCTGGAGCGCGGCGATATGGTTCTCATCAATCCCCATTACCCGCCAGTCCCCAACACAACATGCATTCTTCTCCAGGAAAGCGGTGGCGCGAGAATCGGTAAAGTCCGCAGGCTTCTCGGGTTCACCGCCGATGAGTGGCATGTCAAAATGTGGAATGGCCCAGTAGATTCCGTTCCGGAGAACTCTTTGAACCGGCAGGCCTGGCAGCAATGCCATCGCATCGTCGCCCGCTACTGCAGACGTTGATCGGCACTGCAAGCCGGGTTCAGGCGCTTTCGTTGTGTCGAGATTCTGGCCGGCGCTTCAGGTGCGGGCCGCGATCGCGTAAACTTCTAAGTCTCTCTGTTTCTCAAGGCCCACGGGCCATCCGCGCTTCGAACCGCCGCTGCCGCGCGTGCGCCACGCTGGCTAAAATTGCCTCTGCTTCGGTGGCGCAACCGTCTCGTGCATCGAATCAACAGGCAACAGCAACACAATCCGTCAGCCCACGAAGGCGGGCGGCAACCTGCTGAATTCGCAGCTAGCTTTCCACTTTCGCGGGAATGACGATGTGAAGGGGACGATTCCAACTGGCGGCGTGACGCCCTAAACCTAGGTGAAACGGCTCGACCTAATTCAGACTCATATCGGCATGCAGCTTTCTCATCCAGCCGAAGATTCCTTAGCTTAGTAAAATAATATGTAGTTTATATAGATGTATATCCTCAGGTAATACTCTGATATTTGGGATATTTTACTATGTTTTAATAATAACAGAAGTATTTTCATGCACATGCGAAATGCATAAACAGCTTGGATTCCTGAGGAGTACGGAGATGATTCTCGTTGCCGACCACCGGCCGGAAGTCTGTGAAGCGTTTGCCGCCGCGATGACCCGGGAAGGTTACTCGACGGTGACCTTCCCCGCGCACGACATGCTGAAATGGCTTCAGTCGGTCTCCGAGTCCGACTTTCTGGCGGTCGAGGGCGTACTTCTTGGCGACTGCGAGGGCCGCGAACTCGTCGCGCAAAAACTTCGCAGGCTTGGCAAGGTGCCGATCATCGCTCTCAGCGAGGCTTCGGGCCTCGACGCAACACTCCGCTTGTTCGCGGCAGGTGTCGATGACGTCGTGCGGAAACCGGTGCACGCGCGCGAAATCATCGCCCGTCTCTCGGCAATCTGGCGCCGCGAGAGCACGTCCAAGGAGGCGTTGTGGAGCGAAGATGGCCTTGTTGTCTATGGATATGGCCGCGATCTCGAGATCGCCGGACAGACGGTGAAGTTTCCCAGGCGCGAGCTTCGCATACTGGAGTACCTAGCGGTCTGCAGGAATCGCCGGGTGACCCGCGAACAGATCTTCAACGCCGTTTACGGCATACTCGACGAAGAGGTCGAGGAAAGCGTGGTTGAAAGCCACATCAGCAAGCTGCGGAAGAAATTGAGATTGTATCTGGGGTATGACCCGATCAATACTCAGCGATTCCTCGGATATCAGCTGACAAGAAGAGTGGCGATGGCCGCCTAACAATGGCGCGATCTGTAGATCGCCCGGAGACTGTATTTCATGGAAGGGCCGGCCGTCATGTATCGACTGCGCGGCCCTTCTCCATTCATGCCGCTCAAAGCTCCCATGTCCGGCGAATCAGTTTGAAGGCTGCTTGAGCGGGGATATTGGCGGGGCGATATTTCCGCTGACGGGATCGCCTGGGGACTGCTCGAGCGCGGCGTATAGTTGCGGAACCAGAGCGATGGCTTCGTCGAGTTCGGCATCGCCGCCCCGGACATAGCCTCCCAAAGCTCGCAGGTCTCGCGAGTCCTCGAATCGCATCAGAAGCTTCCGCCACTTTGAAACGGCTGCCGCCTCCGCAGGCGTCCAGGCCTTCTGCGCCAACCGGGATATGGACAGCAGAAGATCGATCGCCGGATAGCGGCCGCCCGCCGCAATCTGGCGGTCCAGTACAATGTGCCCATCCAGAGTGCCTCTCACGGTGTCGGCGACTGGATCGTTGTGGTCGTCGCCGTCCACCAGGACGGTGTAAACGCCAGTGATGGCCCCGTTGCCGGAAGCCCCGGGGCCGGCGCGTTCTAGGAGCAGCGGAAGTTCGCTGAAGACGCTCGGCGGAAAACCGCGCGCAACGGGAGGCTCTCCCGCGGCCAGGGAAATCTCCCGGCAGGCCTGTGCGTAACGGGTGAGCGAGTCCATGACGAGGAGAACCTTGTCGCCTCGGTCCCGGAAATACTCCGCGAGCGAGGTGGCAAGAAGAGCCGCCGTGCGTCTCATTACTGGCGGTTCGTCGGAAGTCGCAACAACGACGATGGATTTCTTCAGCGTATCGCCAAGAACGTCGTGGACGAACTCCTTCACTTCGCGCCCACGCTCGCCGACAAGCGCCACGATCGCGGTATCGAATCCATCCGACCTGCTCATCATGGCGAGCAGCGTGGACTTTCCCACGCCCGATCCGGCGAAAATGCCGATGCGTTGCCCGTAACAAAGCGGCGTGAACATGTCGACCGCCTTGACGCCCGTTGCAACTCGTTCGCTAATCAGCCCGCGCAGCATCGCCTTGGGTGGGGCCGCCAGCAAGTTGACCGGACTGGGTCCGGGGAGGAGATGCGACTTGCCGTCGATTGGCTCCGCGAGAGCATTGCAGATCCGCCCTTTCCAGCTTTCGTCCGGGCTGACCTTGAGATTTCCCAGGGGCCTGGCGCGGCATCCCATGGATATGGAGTTGTTTGAACCCAAGGGAAGGACAGTGATCCCGCTGCCATTGATCTTGATGACCTCGGTCATGACGGTTCCACCATCCGTCAAGACATCGACAAAGTCTCCGATCTTCACGTGACGCGCCAGCCCGGTCACTCCGATCCCGCTGGCGGATATGTGCGCCACGCGTCCGTAAATGTGAACCAGTGGATCCGGGCCGTGCAAGTCTTGGGCTATTCTCGCCAACGCGCCCAATGCTTCGTTGCCTGGCATGATGGATTTGTCAGCGCGACGCGAGCGCTTGAATCGCCGCTCTTTGCGCGTCCTGCGCGCGTTCGGACAATGCAGAGATGCCCTCGAATGCCCGTGTCACTTCGATGAGGCGCACCATCTCGTTGATGGGATTCACGTTGGACTCTTCAATGTAACCTTGAAGAAACCCGTTGGCGGTGAATGAGGTCATCAACTCCGGTTCCTGAACGGGGATCAGGCCCGAATTCTCGAAACGGGAGAATCCATCCCGCAAATCAATTGCAAAGAGGCCCAACACGCCGCGGCGGGATCCGTTCTGCAGGATGCTTCCATCCCGGCCAATCGTAAGCGGGCCGCCTTGAGGATCGACGATGACAGGCCCGCCTCCACCGTCGAGGACCGGATGCCCGGCGACGGACGCAAGTTGCCCATCCGGCTGCATCGTCAGGCGCCCGTCCCGCGAAAAGAAGACGCCTTGCGGCGACTCGAAAGAGAGATATCCGTTGCCTTGCACGGCGACATCGAGAGTTCCGCCCGTTTTGCGGAATCCGCCAGACTGCTCGTTGACGAAATTCTCGCCTGTCGAGGAGAACTCGGTCGCAAGAGGAGAGACATGCGAAACGATGGTGGAAAAATCGACGCCGGAGGCGCGATATCCGGCGGTGGTGGCATTGGCGATGTTTTGGGCGATCGTCTCAAGCCGCTTTTCCATGGTCAGCTGCCCGGAGAGCGAAACATAGATGCCGGTATCCATCAGGCGTTGAATCTCTTGAGCGTTTGAATCTTCATAAGCGTGGAAGAGTCGACATTCGAGGCGATGCCTTGCATCAGGGCGACCGCGGGCACCGCCGGGCCGCCAGTCAGTCCGCTGCCCTCCGCCAAAGCGCGTGCCATGAAGCGGGTGATGAACTTGTCGAGTTTTTCGCTGTTAGCAAAGTCGGCCACGTCAATTTTGGAACCTATGAGCGATGCTTGCTTGTCGATATCCGAGCTCGAGATTGCCGCCGGCAGGCCAAGCGCCGTCCTAACCACGGTGTAAAGCGCCTTGTCGGCGAGAATGCCGTAGGCTCCGGTTATACTTGGCGCTTTCCGTTGAAAGTACAGCGCCAGCCGAAGGCGCTCGTCTTGCGTGCCGGCCTGTTCCTCGAGGGTGCTCCTGATGAAGCGATCAGCGGTGCCTTGTTGCGTGCGGTCGAAGGACGTTGTGGCCGAGCCATAACGGGCGAAGTTGAAGGCTTCGGCAAACTCCCTGAACCGGCTGTCCGCCAGCCTGACACTGAAGGCCTTTGGATTGTCGACGCCTTCGGTGAGGACCTTCCTGACGAAAGCCTTGGCGTAGATCATGTCCTTCAGCCCGTAGGCCGTGAGAGCATAGCTGTAGACACGATCGTCATTCATGAAATCGTCGATCGATTTCACATCGGTGATTCTTTTCAGGTATTCGGTTGTGAGACGCTTCACGTTGGCCTGCGATCCGACCTGCTTTGCGGTCGCCGCAAGATTCTTGGTCAGTTGTTTGTAGTCGGCAATCAGATTCATGGCGTGGTTCCAGATCGTCCAGCTTACCAGCCAAGGATTACGCGAACCTTGCGGCAAGCCGTCCAGCTTCACGCAAACATGCTCGGGTATCCCGGGATTGGAGTTCGGTGAAAATGACTTTCATCCTTGGCATTGTTGTTGTGTGCGTTTGCCTGCTAGGCAGCTTTGTCATGATGGGCGGGCATCTCGACGTCCTTTGGCAGCCATACGAGTACGTGATCATCCTGGGTTCCGCCATTGGAACCTTCTTTGTCGCCAATCCGATGAAGATCGTGAAAGATGTTGGCAAAGGCATCGTCGAAGCCATCAAAGAGGCTACGCCAAAGCGGACGGACTATCTGGATATTCTCGCTCTCCTCTTTGTTCTCCTCAGAGAGATGCGCACCAAGACGAAATCGGAGATGGAAGTCCACGTCGACAAACCCGAAGAGTCGGACATCTTCAAGGCCTATCCGAGCGTCATCAAGAACCCCGACATCACGACATTCATCTGCGACTACTGCCGCCTGATCCTCGTGGGAACCGCGCGGCCGCATGAGATTGAAGCGCTGATGGATGAAGAGATCCAAACCATCATGCGCGACAAGCTGAAGGCATACATGGCCGTGACCGCGGTTGCCGACGCACTGCCGGCGCTTGGCATTGTCGCGGCCGTGCTCGGCGTGATCAAGGCCATGGGCGCGCTCGACCAACCGCCGGAGGTGCTTGGACACCTGATCGGCGCGGCGCTTGTCGGAACCTTCGCCGGCATCCTCTTTTCCTACGGGCTGTTTGGGCCGCTGGCATCGAAGATCAAGACAGTCCGCGAGAAGAAGACGCGGATATACGTGATCGTGAAGCAGTCGCTCATCGCTTACATGAATGGCAGCATGCCGCAAACCGCGGTCGAGCATGGGCGCAAGGCGGTATCGGCTTACGAAAGACCGACGGTGGGGGAACTGGAACAGGCCACCATTGAAGCGTCCTCGAAGAAGGCCGCTTGATGAGTCAATCGTTGAAAGCTGCGTGGGAGTCCGCCGTCTCAATCACGGCGAACCACATCAATGTGGCAGGGGGAATCTCCAAGGACCGAAAGGAAATTCGGGAGTTTCTCGATCGCCTACGGGAAGCGGCGTGCGCGGCGATCGGAGTGCTCAAACCGACAGCCGCCCAATCGAGGATCGCGGCCGTGAACACTGTCTCAATGTCATGGGACGAACCGGCAAAAAATCTCGACTGGTTTGTCTCGGGCTCCCGGCAGCTCCATGTTTGGTTGTTCGGGGATCGCCGTTTGAACCGCCTTCTCTGTGAATTGGCGTATGGCGGAACGGGAAAGTCCGCTCAGGAGGGAGAGGCCGATGCGCCGCCGGTCAAAGTCGAAGAGAGGTTGGCTAACCACATCTTCCGCCTCGCGTCGGAAAATCTGGCCAATGCCCTGTCGGAACACTGCGAGGTGAATCTCGAACGAGCCGGGACATACGATCCGGAAGCCTTGGAGCGCTTTGCAACGCCGCAACGGCTTTTGGAAGTCAAGCTGGTTGTCGAGGTTTTGCAGAACGACTGCGAAATCACGGCATACTTCGTAGCCGAAGAGATTCAAGACCTGCTGCTCGAAAACGCTCACGCGAGGCAGGATTTGTCGCCATTCAACAGCGTGAAGAAGTGCAAGTTCGAACTGTTGAGTATTTTGCCGCCCGACGAGGTGCCACTCGGCGCATTGCTCGCGCTCAAGCCTGGCTCGCAGCTCTCCCTGTCGATATCAGTCGAAACACCCATCATGGTTGTCTGTGGCGGCGAAACCGTCTTTGAAGGCGAGTGCGATCCTTCGGGGGATAAGATCAATATCCATCTCCGCGCGCGAGAGGAGAGCGGATTTGCGCCGGGCAGCGAGAGCGCCGCAGCATAGGGGAATTCACTTGAGCACTACGACGGCTGAAAACACGTCCGGCAGAGGAGAAGCAACTACCGGCAACATCCTCCAAGGCCCCTTCGCGAACGTGAAGGTAAGCGTGCAAGTCATGCTTGGTTCGACCAAGCTCACACTGGCGGAAATGCTTTCTCTAAGATCCGGCTCCACCATCACGCTTGACCAGAAGCTCGGCTCGCCTGTCTCGGTCATCGTCAACAATTGCTGTGTGGCCAAGGGCGAACTCTACGTTCTCGAGCAGGATGGAAACAGGCTCGGCGTCAAAATCACCGAGATGGTCGAGCCGGCTAAACTCGAAGCGTCCAGCGTGTAAGGCGGTCTGGCATGTCAAACGTCGATCTGGCGGAGGACTATTCCGACGACATCGGACATTCAACCGAGAAGGCGGCAATTCTTCTGGCCGCAATTGACGATGGACTCGCAGTCAATCTTCTGAAGAGGCTGGAGCCCGGAAACGTCAAGTCTCTTCTTGAAGCATCCACGAATCTAAGGTCGCTCAAGTCGGCGGATGTCGAGCCCGTCGTGGACGAGTTTGCCAGGGACATTTCGGATGCTCTCGGAATATCGGCAGGACCGCAACAGCTAATGGCGCTGCTCGAATCGGCGTTCAGCGGGGAGGAGATCGCGGATATTCTCGGCCGCCCGCGCGAAAAAGCAAAGGAAAACGTCTGGCAAAAGCTTACAGTGGGCCAAGAGGCCACGCTTGCCGAGTATTTGGGCGGGCAGCACGAGCAGGTCGCGGCCTATGTGATGACACGGCTCGAACCGGAGCTCGGCGCAAGATGCGTGAGCCTGTTCCCCCGCGAGTTTCGCAGCGCGGTTGCCGGACGGATGATTGGCATTGGGGAATGCTACGGCCCCGCCGTCGAAATTCTCGAAGAGGTTCTCCTCGAGGACCTCTTCAGCAAACAAAACCAGAAAGAGTCGTCCGAAGGCCGAAAGTTGCTGGCGGCGGTCATCAACAAGCTGGACAGAGAAAAATCGGTTGAGGTCCTGGAAGAGCTAGCAAAGTCGTTTCCCGGCGAAACGTCGGAACTGAGAAAACTCGTCTTCATGTTCGAGGACGTCCAGTTGCTCGATCAAAAGGACCGCGTAAGGCTGATCGATCGCGTGCCGGCCGAACTCATCATCGCGGCGCTTTTCGGCACGGAAACCGGCTTCCGCGAAACGCTTCTCTCGTCGATGAGCGCCCGCACGAGGCGCATGGTCGAGTCCGAACTCCAAGGCGACACCAGCCAGCTCAACAAGGATACGCTGGCCGCCCGCCGCAAGATTGCCGACATCGCAATCCTCATGGCCCAGAAGGGCGAACTCAAGCTGCCCGACCCGGATGCGGAACCAGCACCTCGCGATGCAAGTGCGAGCGAAGGTGCCGAGAGTGTCTGATGAAACCGACCAGGAAAGTAAGACTGAGCATGCAACCGAGAAGCGGATTCGCGATAGCCTCGAGAAGGGCAACATTCCATTTTCGAAGGAGGCAGTCACTCTAGGATCGATCGCGGCGATGCTGGCGGCATCGGCATTGATCGCACAATATGCCACCGCCGATCTTTATTCGCTACTATCAACTGGATTTGAACATGCCGGTTCTATAAGGATCGAGTCGCCGGGCGACGCTTCCGGACTACTGTCGAAGCTGGCCGTTCATGTCGGCGTCATTCTCGTCCCCATGCTCTTGCTGCTTGCGTTTGGCGGGATCCTGGGCGGTTCGGCGCAAAACATGCCAAGCGCCAATCTTGAGCGGCTCACGCCAAAGTTCGAGAGAATATCGCCGAAGAAAAACTTCTCGCAATTCTATGGCAAAGCGGCCGCGCTGGAAGCGGCGACCACATCCGTCAAACTGGCCGCGGCTGGTGGAGTTGCCTATTGGACGACGAAACAACTCTTCGGCAACGTCATTCAGTTCTCGATTTCCGATCCTAGCCTGCTGCTGGGATCTATCGGCGCGCACGTCAACACGATACTTTCGTCATTCACGCTTCTCTGCATTGCGATTGCCGTTCTCGACGTCGTCATGGTCAGAATGCGTTGGTCGAAGAAGCTGATGATGACGCGGCAAGAAGTGAAGGACGAGCTCAAGCAGTCCGAAGGCGATCCGCTGGTAAAGCAGCGCATGCAGTTACTGGGGCGCAGCCGCCGCCGCGGCCGCATGATGGCCGATGTTCCCAGGGCCACGATGGTGGTGGTCAATCCCACCCACTTTGCGGTGGCAATGCGCTACGTTGCCGCCGAAGGCGGCGCGCCAGTCGTTGTCGCCAAAGGAATGGATCACCTCGCTCTCAAGATCAGAGAAGTGTGCGAGGAAAATCGCATTCCAATTGTCGAGAATCCTCCGCTTGCGCGGGCACTTCACAAGTCGGTCGCAGTGGGATCGATGATCCCCGCGGAGTTCTACAGGGCCGTGGCGGAGATCATCCACTTCGTCGAGTTGCGCCGGCGCATGAAGGCCTGAGCGGCCGAAGGCAGCAAGCTTCGGACAAGCGCAAATTGCTAGCATCACGTGGTCAGTTGGTATGAGGTCAACATGGAAATCTTTGGCGTTGCGTCGCGCCATATTGCATGGCTGCAAAGCCGGCAGCAGGTCTTGGCGGAGAACATCGCCAATAGCGACACACCAAGATATCGTGCGAGGGATATCACGGCATTTGACCTGAATTCTCCAGCTTTCACTGCCCAGCTCGCCGCAACCAACCCGCTCCATATGCAGGCGAGCAGCGCGGGCGGAGCGTCTGGAGACTTCGAAGTTGTGTTCAGCAGGAACCCAGACGTGTCGCATTCCGGCAACGACGTCAGCCTCGAGCGCGAAATGAAGAAGATCGGCGAGTCGTCGCTCGCATTCGCCTTCGACACCAGCGTCTCGAAAATTTTCCATCGCATGACAATGATGTCGGTGAAAGGGTGAACTTTTGTACGATCCCCTCAGAGCCGCTTCAAATGTCGCCGCATCCGGGTTGTTCGCGCAGTCATTGCGGCTCCGCGTCGTGGCGGAGAACGTCGCCAATGCCCAATCGACCGGAAAATCGCCGGGCGCCGATCCCTACCGGCGGAAAACCATTGCATTCTCGCAGGAACTCGACGCGGCAACTGGCGCCAATCTCGTGACGGTCACAAGAGTCGGAAGAGATCCCTCAAGTTTTCCCGTGGAGAAGCGCCCCGGCCATCCCGCGGCCGACACATCCGGCACGGTTAAACTGCCCAACGTCAACATGATCATCGAGATGGCCGACATGCGCGAAGCAACCCGATCATACGAAGCGAATTTGCAGGTGATCAAGCAAAGCCGTGAAATGGCCAACGCGATGATCGATCTGCTGCGGAGTACATCATGATTTCCCCTCTTTCCATCGGCGCAAGTCTGGCGCTTTCGGCATTCAAGCCCGAAAACTTGCTGGCGTTGTCCAAGCCAGCCGAGCAGGGCGGCTTGAAATTCGCGAATGTGTTGAGTGAGGGCGAGGCGGCTGCCATCAAGGGAATTACTGGAGAAATGCCTTTGCAACAGGCTGTTGAGAAGGTTCTCGAAGCCGAGCGCGCCTTGCAAACCGCCATTTCAATCCGTGACAAGATTGTTGGCGCTTATCTAGAAATCTCGAGAATGCAGATCTGACGAACATGCGCGTACTTTCCATCGCGGCGACCGGAATGAGCGCCCAGCAGACCAATGTTGAGGTGATCGCCAACAACATCGCCAACACCAATACCACGGGCTTCAAGCGCTCGAGGGCCGAATTCACCGACTTGCTCTACCAGATCGAGCGCGGGGCGTCGGTGCCGACACCGGATAATTCGAGCGTTGTGCCGGAAGGCGCGGAACTGGGTCTCGGTGTCCGGCTGGCGGCCATTCGCAACATCAATGTTCAAGGACCGATCAGCAACACGGGCAACCAGTTGGATGTCGCAATCAACGGGCAAGGCTGGTTTCAGATCAGGGGGCTCGATGGCGAGACCGTTTACTCCCGGGCAGGAAGTTTCAACACGAATGCGACGGGCCAGATCGTCAATGGGGATGGCTTTCCCATTGAGCCTGCGATCACGGTTCCGATCGACGCCACACAGGTCAACATCAGCAAGTCTGGCGAGGTCTTTGTCAGAATCGGAAATGCGCCGGATCTGCAGAACATCGGCCAGATCACTTTGGCGAATTTTCCGAATCCTGCGGGCCTCCATGCATTGGGAAGTAATCTATTCCAGGTTTCCGACGCCTCCGGCGCGGCGGCGACTGGCCTTCCTGGAGATCCGGCGTTTGGTGTTCTTGAGCAGGGTTATCTGGAGGAATCGAATGTCGATCCGGTCCAGGAGATCACCGAATTGATTTCGGCGCAACGCGCCTACGAACTCAACTCGAAGGTCATTCAAGCCGCCGACGATATGGCGGGCGTGGTGAGCAAGGGCATAAGATAGTCCATGTCCAACGTGCGGGCCATTTTCGCCGCGCTGCTGCTTGGGCTTTTCGCCGCGAACAGCGCCACGGCCGAGATATACGGTTTTCTCGTGCCAACGCGTGTTATATACGCGGGCGAGCGGATCGACCCGGCCGACTTCATCGAAAAGAAGTTCCAGATCGCGCCGGCGGCGGCCAAGAACTACGTGCTGGTTGCCGTGCAATTGAAGGAGATGGAGGCAACTCGCGCGCTGCCCGTGGGAAAACCCGTCGCCGTGTCGAGCATTCGGCGCTCGGCGGCGGTGCGAAAGGGACAGCAGGTTGATGCCGAGTACTATCACTCGGGCATAAGGATCGAAGCAAGACTTGTCGCTCTTGAAGACGGAGAAGAAGGCTCGGAGATTGCCGCTCGCAATCCGGCCTCGGGAAAAAGCGTCCGCGTCCGCGTAAAGAAGGACGGAAGCCTCGAGGTTCTGCAATGAATAGGCTCGCGGGATTGCTGGCTGCCTCCTTCTTTTCGATGTGCCCTGCCGACGCGCTTGCGGCTACGCGCATCAAGGATATCACGACCGTACAGGGCATTCGCGATAACCAGCTTGTCGGTTACGGCCTCGTCATCGGCCTCGCCGGCACAGGCGACAGCTTCAAGAACTCGCCTTTCACCGAGCAGTCCATGCGTTCGATGCTGCGGCGGATGGGCGTGGGCGTTGAGCCCGGAAGCATGAAGTCGAAGAACGTTGCCGCTGTTGCCGTGACATCGACCCTGCCTCCCTTCGTGGCCGAAGGCTCGAGGCTCGACGTCGAAGTATCGTCTCTGGGAGACGCGAGCAGCTTGATTGGCGGCATCCTGGTGATGACGCCGCTCGTCGCTGCCGATGGCGAAGCATATGCCGTCGCTCAGGGGCCGCTTCACACGAACGCAATTGCCGCAAGCGGCCAGGCGGCATCGGTGATCAAGGGTGTTCCGACCAGCGCCAGAATACCCAATGGCGCGATCATCGAGAAGGATCACACGGCTGACATCAATCGGATTGGCAGCGTGAATCTCGTTCTACAGAATGCCGACTTCAAGTCGGCAACGAACATCGCCGATGTCATCAACGCGTACGCCAAGAAGCGATACAAGAAGGCGATTGCCCAGGAAATGGACTACCGGACCGTCGCCATACAACGCCCCAAGGATGTCATGGTTACGAGGCTTATCGCTGAAATCGGCGAACTCCAGGTGGAAGCCGACATCAACGCGCGCATCGTCATCGACGAGAAAAATGGAACAATCGTCATCGGCAGCAATGTCCGCATCTTGCCGGTTGCCGTTGCTCATGGCAGCATGATGATCACGGTGACGGAAGAGCCGAGGATATCGCAGCCGGCGGCGCTGTCGGACGGCGTGACGGCGGTCGAGCCCTCCACAACCATCGAGGTCACGCAGGAGAACGGCCCGGTGGCGGTGCTGAACGGGCCAACACTCGGTCAATTGGTTTCGGGGCTGAATCAGATGGGGCTTAAGCCGCCGGACATTCTTGCAATCCTTCAGTCGATCAAAGCGTCGGGTGCATTGCAGGCGGAACTGGTCGTCAGATGAGCTGTTTCAAGAGTGCGCTAAAGGCGCTGACCTGCGCCAGTTTGATGACGGCGTCTTCGCAATCTTTGTTGGCTGAAGAGCAACCGCGGGAACCTAGCAGGGGAAGCATTTCGCAAGACTATTGCGAGAACTTCTCGAACATTGTCGCGGACCTTCGTGTCCAAAGACAAAAGGAAGAGCTGCTCAAGCTCGAGGAGGAGGTGGACGCCAAACTGAAGGAAGTGCTGGCGCGCACCGAAGACCTCAAGGAGATGATCCGCAAGCGCGATGAGATGCTCGAGCTCGCGTCGAACGAGTTGCTCAAGATCTATTCCCGCATGGACCCCGAGTCCGCGGCTCGCCAGCTTGAAAAGATCGAAACCGGCACGGCGGCCGCCATTCTCCGCCGCCTCAAACCACAACTCGCGAGCGAGATCTTGGCGACGATGGAGGTAAAGCGCGCGTCGCTTCTAGTTCAGATCATCGCCAATCAAATTCAGACATCGAACAGGAAAAGCGCTCTTGAAGATTACGTGCCTCGTTTTGACCGGTGTTTGCGCGCTAACCTTGTCCGCATGCAGCCAGCACACGATGAATCCGCTCGACCCGCCGGAATTGTCGCCGGTCGCCTCGGATCTCAGTCCAGAGCCAATTGTCGACGAAACCGTCTACGCCGGCAGTCACGGCCAGAAGAAGGGCTGGATCGGCGGCCCAGCCGATTACTTTCGCGACGATAGAGCAAAACAGATGGGCGACTTGGTCACCGTCAACATCAAGATCGACGACAAGGCGAACTTCAACAACTCGACCGACCGCTCGCGCAGGGCCTCGATCGCATCCGATGCTTCGTTCGATATGGGAATCCTCGCACTCGTGGGGACGGGCAAGGGGCAACTGGATGCGAGTTCCGGTTCGTCGTCCGAGGGAGAAGGCTCGATCACGCGCTCGGAGAAACTCAGCATTGCGCTAGCGGCGAGCGTGCGGCAAATCCTGCCCAACGGCCATCTCGTCATTTCGGGAACGCAGGAAGTGCTGGTGAATTCGGAAATCAGAATCCTTCGGATCGAAGGGATCGTCGATCCGAAGGACATCTCCCGCGGCAATGCGATCGACTACGACCGGATCGCCGAGGCGCGCATCTCTTATGGCGGGGCGGGCAACAGCAGCGACATCCAGCGCCCGGGATGGGCGCATCAAGCCTGGGACAAGATTTCTCCGTTCTAGTCCGGATCATGGCCGATTCTTCGGAGAAGAAAGCCGGTATGATGCCGGCGCTGCTCGCCCTCGTCATCGTGGGCGCAATGGGCTTTGGGCTGGGCATCGGCATGCGCATGGCCTTCGACGACCCGGAAGCCATGGCCAAGGCCGAGGCCAAGGCAAGCCCAAGCAAAGAGGCGAAGGCAGAGCCTCATGAATCCAAACCGAAGGAAAGCAAGCCGGGCGCCGAGGGCGAGGGCGGCCATCCAGCGGAAGAGGCCGCGGACGAACACAAGATAGAAGAGCCCGAGGCCGACAATCTGGCGGAACTCGTGGCAACGCCTATCGAGCCCGTCATCACCAACTTGGGCAATCCAAAGGAAGTCTGGATCAGGCTTGAAGGCTCCATTCTCTCTCGCAGCGATGCCGAGGTGGCGCCGAAGACCCTCGCGGCGCAGGCTCAGCAACAGATCCTCTCCTATCTTCGCACCATCGATAGCCGGCAAATCGAAGGTGCGTCGGGCCTGCTTCATCTCAATGAAGACCTGAATGAAGTGATGAAGACGTTCAGTGGCGGTCAGGTCCGCCAGCTACTCATCTCCGGACTCATTCTGGAATGATCGCGCGTATCGCATTCATCGCCGCCGCAATTTTCAGCGTGTGCGGTATAGCGGTGGCGCAGGTTCCAGATCAGGGGACGTTCCCTGGCATTCCCGGCGATCTCGTGGGCGGCGATGCGTCGGCGCGAATCGTGCAGTACTTTGTGCTGGTTTCCGCGCTCTCCGTAATTCCCGGAGTCCTGATCGTTGCGACCAGCTTCACGCGGATCATCGTGGCGCTGTCCTTTCTCCGGAGCAGCATTGGCTTGCAAACAACGCCGGCGAACATCGTCATGATTTTGTTGGCGCTCTTTCTTACCTTCTTCATCATGGCTCCAACGGTCGAGAAAGCCTACACCGACGGATACATTCCGTACACGGAAAGAAAGATCGGCGAGCGGCAAGCCTTCGACAAGATCACGGCGCCGTTCCGGGAGTTCATGTTGAAGAACGTGCGCGAGAAGGAAATGGCGTTCTTCAGCGAACAGGCCAGCGCCAGCGGCCTCGGCGAAAACTTGTCGCAATCCGATTTCCGGATTCTGCTCCCGGCCTTCATGATCTCGGAACTGCGGCGCGGATTTGAGATCGGCTTCCTGATCGCGCTCCCATTTTTGGTGATCGACATCGTCGTGGCTACCGTCGTCATGTCGATGGGCATGATGATGCTGCCTCCCACGGTAATATCCTTGCCGTTCAAGATTCTGTTTTTCATTCTGGTCGATGGCTGGACCCTGCTCGCAGGCAGCCTCATCAAGTCGTTTAGTTGAGATTGAAACAGCGAATATTTGAACCGGCCTTTTGAAATGAACGAATCCGTCCGGCGGCGTACGTGAGCCCACCGTGCATAAAGCAGATTTGGCTTTCGGACGAGCCACATCAGGAAGTGTCGAGATTCCGCGCCTCCCAGGCGAGCCAGTGGCAGTCTCGAAGAACCTCTTCGACTTCGTGGCGGGCCTTCTTGTGAACGTAAGGCGGTGGGCCGGGGCGGATTGGGTTGGTGTAGATGAGGCGCTCTTTCGAAATCCGCTCCCGTTTCGCCTTCCAGCGCAGGAAACGCCTGGCCTGGCCGGACAGATCGTCAAGAGCGCCTTTGATCGCCTGAAGCCTGTGCGCGAGAGACGAGGCATTCACTTTTCCGTCCTTTATCGGAGCGGGTTTGGATGTGGCGATGAGATCGCGGCTCTTCCGGTGCAAGGCGCGTAGCATCGCAGGGGTGAGATCGGCGGGGGAGAAACTTTTGAGAGCGTGCTTCGGACGAGGCTCGGGAGGCAGAAGCGGTGGGCGGATGTCCTCGAGCCGGAAAGCCGGACGCCGGGTCTTGCCCGATCCTTTCCTGACAATCTCACCCCTCGGCATCTGCCGCGGAACGGCGGGCTTCACCACCATGCCCCGCGCGGCAGCGACGATCAGCCGCCGGACTGCGGCTTCCGCGGGCCGGAGGATGCGCAGAACCGCGGTGTGCAGCGCACGTGGAATCCGATCAATGGCCGCACCTTCCACAAGCCCGAGCATGGCAAACAACGAAGCCACGATGCGTAAAAGCGCATCCCGGTTCCGCGTCATCGCCAAGTCCCAGTCCATGGGGGTTCCTCTTCAAGTTGGGAACATATAAAGAACATCGTAGGCGCGTGTCAAGGAATTATTT
>JAAURV010000169.1 GCA_012032065.1 Hyphomicrobiales bacterium | reverse complement strand
TGCGTCAAGGCTCACGCGTAATTGTTCGGCAGACAAACCCATCGTGATCCCCTTGATTTCACATCGTCAGCGCGACATAGCGACTATCGAACAGGTGCTACAGTTTATTCAAGGATGCGCAAATGCCAAAGCTGGTTGTGGTGACACGGGATGGAAGTGAACAGACGCTCGAGGGTCAATCGGGCCTGTCCGTGATGGAAATTATCCGTGACGCTGGCGTTGATGAATTGCTCGCGCTGTGTGGCGGTTGCTGTTCCTGCGCAACCTGTCACATCCATGTTGATCCCGAATTTGCAAACAAAGTGACGCCAATGGGTGAGGATGAGAATGATCTGCTTGAAAGTTCGGATCACCGCGATGAACGTTCGCGTTTGTCGTGTCAGATCCAATTCAATGACGCGCTTGCCGGCCTTCGCGTCGTGATCGCACAAGAAGACTAAACAAATTGATGCCCAATCTTGTTCTCATTCGCCACGGCCAGTCAAGCTGGAACCTGGAAAATCGTTTCACTGGCTGGTGGGATGTCGATGTTACTGACAAAGGCATTGCGGAGGCGCGTGCAGCGGGCGTGCTGATGCGAGATAAGGGCGTTGATTTCGATTGCTGTTTCACCTCGCTGCAAAGCCGTGCGATCAAAACGCTCAATCTGGCGCTTGAAGCCAATCCGGAATTCGGGCCCGCGAAAGAACGCATGACCCTCATTGGCAGCGGCCAGCCCGCGGTTGCGGCGGCCGATCCCATGTCAACGGGTTCGATCGGTGTTGCGGGCGGCGAACTCGTGGTGCGCAAGCCGAGTCTGCCCAAGGCCATCGAGCCGCCTGCGGAACTTGCCGAAAACGCAACGCTGCAGACCGCCGCCATTTATACGAACGATCCCGTGCTTTCGCCTTCCGCCAAGAAGCTGATCACCGATCGCGTTCCCGCCGATGAGAATATTGCGCTGAACCAGCCGCCAGTTCCCGCGGAAGATGCCGCTCCCGCCGAGGAGACCGGGGAAAAAGTGGTAGCCGCCCTCGATCCCGTTGCGGAGACCGAGCCTCAAGGCGAGGTTACGCCCGAGGCGGAACCAGAGCAACCGGAAGCCTCGAACGAAGTGGTCGAAGCAGCGCCGCAAGTCACCGGTTGGACCGTTCAGATCGCCTCCGCTGTGAGCGAGGACGCCGCCTGGTCCACCTGGAAGAAAATTCAACGCCGCAGCAAGACACTGGCGGCGCTGAAGCCGGTCGTGATGAAAGCAGACCTCGGCAAGAAGGGCATCTACTACCGCGTGCGCCTGACTGGCTACGAGGACAAATCGGACGCGTCGGCGTGTGCTCGAAGCTCAAGAAGAATGGCGTTTCCTGCTTCGTGAGCAAGAGCGGATCATAGGGCTAAGGTTTCAATGCAGCCGCCAGTCGTAGCCGGCGTGACGGAATTCACGCCGACCGGCGAAGCGGTGTTGGCAGACGCGTAACCCGGGCAACGGGGAATCGAAGTCGTACGGCGGAATGCGCTTGCCGATGGGCTTGCAATCGCCGAACTGATGATCCGTCACAATATCGGTGTCAGAACCGCGGAGTCGTACCAGCTCAAGAGACTGGACAAAGACTACTTCTCGAATCACGCCAAACGGATGTCCGAGATCAATTCGGCTTCGATCCAGCCGCGGAGATAGGTGGCGGCGCGTATCGCCGCCGTGTCCGGATCGTCCATCATCGCGATCATTTCGCAGATGACGCCGAAGGGCAGGCCTTCCTGGGCTTTGGCCAGCGTCATCGACTCTTCCTTGCCCAAGAGCCGGAAGCGGGACGATGACCCTTGGCGCCAGATCAGAACCTCTTGCGGTTCATCGAGGCGGTAGGGGCTTGGCGGCTGCTCGCCGCAGCGGAGCGACGACCAGAGGCCGGTGACGTTTGTCACGACGGTGATGCATCTCGCCGAAGGATGAATGGCGAACTGGGCCTGCGCGATGTCCTCCGGGGGCACGGCCGCAAGATCGTCGAAGGTCTTGTGCGCGGCTTCTGGCGCGTCGAATGCGTCGTTCAAGGCGCGCTCCAAAAGGGCGAGTTCGGCAAGCTCGGGAGATTTCTTGAAGGGCGGCGTGGCGGCGAGGAATTCCGGCAGGTGGCGCGAATACCAGCGGGCATTGGGCTGGTCGGACGGATACTTCGCGACATAGGCCTTCGACATGGTGGCGAAGGCGGCTTCACCCATGTAGCAGCTGAGTTTCTCGTGATCGTTGGCGAGAAATTCCCGCAGGCGCGACACATAGGCGTAGCGATAGACGCCCAGCATGACGTCCTTGGTGTCGCGCGCGGGGTTCTTGATCAGCGGATCGATGTTGTGGCCCGGGTGCATGATGCCCTTCAGCATGGCGTGCTGTATATCGGCGAGAGAAGGTTTCATGCCGCCACCGCGAACACTTTGTTGGCGATGGACCTTGCCTTGTCGAGCTCGCAAACCAGTTCCGCCAAGGGCGGATTTATCGTCGCGCTCGATCATGGTGGACACGGGTCCGAAGCGGCGAAGGGCGCGCGCATAGACGATCCCAGACCTCTTCTTTCACCGGTTCGTCATGCGTGTCGATGAAATGGGTGTTGGCCTCGCTATGGCCCGCGAGGTGAAACTGCACCACGCGCTCCGCCGGAACGGCGTCGATGAAGGCGTGAGTGCTGAAGTCGTGGTTGAAGCCCGAGACGAAGACGTTGTTGACGTCGAGCAGGAGCCAGCAATCGGCGCGGCGCGCCAGTTCGCCGACGAACTCCCACTCCTCCATCTCGGAACCTTCGTACTCGATGTAGCTCGAGACATTCTCGATGGCGATGCGGCGGCCGAGATAATCCTGCACGCGGGAAATGCGATCGGATACGTGGCGCAGCGCTTCCTCGGTGTAGGGAACAGGCAACAGATCATGCAGGTTCACGCCGTGCACGCCGGTCCAGCAGAGGTGATCGGAAATCCATTTGGGCTTGCAGCGCGAGGCAAGCGCTTTGAGGCCTGCGAGATAGTCCATGTCGAGCGGCGCGGTTGACGCGATCGACAGGGAGACGCCATGCATGACGACAGGATAGCGCTCCGAGATGCGGTCCAGCATGCGCAGCGGCTGGCCGCCCGGAATCATGTAGTTCTCGGAAATGACTTCAAACCAGTCAACCGGCGGGTTGCCCTCCAGAATCTCCATGTAGTGCTTGGGCCTGAGCCCCAGCCCAAAGCCAAGTGGCGCCGGTTTTTCCATTTCTGCCCCGGTGAACCGAAACGGCGGGCTTCGCAAGCCCGCCGTTCCGGAAAACCTTAGCCCTCGACGACTTTGCCGCCGGCCTTGGTGCACTCGTCGGCGGACGCTGCGCTCACCCAGCCCTGGCCCTTGCAGGCGTTCTGGCCCTTGCAGGACGAATTGGCGGTCTTGCACTCCGAGCTGCCCTTGCAGGAGTTGGTGCCGGAACACATCACTTTGCCTTCCGCGGCGTAGGCGGGCGCAATGGCCACGCCGCTCATGGCGAAGGCGAACGCGGCGGCGGCGATTGCGGCGCCTGATTTTCCGATATGCTTCATGTTGGTTTTCCTCACATTTGTCGCGACCGGCGGCTTGCCGGGCGTAATCCAAGTCTTTTCAAAACCCCGCTTCAATTGCCAATCACGAGGGCGTTAGATGGCTCACTTTGGCGTGAGGTTAATTTCTCATTCCTTAAGAAGAAATGTCACTTTCATGTTCACCCGCCACTCTGCAACCTTGCCATTCTTCACCATGCACTTGATCTCCTGGATCCATGCGCCTTCGACCTGATCCAGCGTCGAATCGGCGCGGCGGATGCCATTCTCCACCGCGTCCTCGATGCTCTTGGGCGAGGCGGCGGTGAGTTCGATAACCTTGGCGACGGCCGTGGACATGGGTGTGCTCCTTTAATCGCGGGTTGCGGAAAACGGCGGCAAAGCGGTTTTCCCGAGGGCAATGCTAGCATATGCTGCGTTGCGGTTGTCTCTAACATTTGCGCGGTTCATGCCTCTTCATCTCATCAAACTCTGCGTCGGCGTCGAGTCGATCGACGATCTTAAAGGCTGGCTGCGCGATGTGCGCCAGGGGCGGGACACCTTGGATCACACGACGCGGATGTTTCCGAAGCGGCGCGACGAAATTCTCGCCGGCGGATCGCTCTATTGGGTGATCAAGGGCATGATCCTGTGCCGCCAGCCCATCGCCGGACTCGTGCCCGTGCGTGGCAAGGACGGCATCGAGCGCTGCCGAATCGATTTCAGGGCCAAGATCATTCCAGTGCGGCCGGCGCCCCGG
This sequence comes from Hyphomicrobiales bacterium, assembly GCA_012032065.1. Taxonomy (GTDB): domain Bacteria; phylum Pseudomonadota; class Alphaproteobacteria; order Rhizobiales; family Aestuariivirgaceae; genus Aestuariivirga. The sequence continues at coordinate 2,616 of JAAURV010000169.1, read as the reverse complement.
CGCGCGTTTCAGGGGTGGCGATATCTGGAGGAGGTGGATGCACCGCCGGATTTGACCTCCGCGCAATCGGCGGCGGGCATGCCTCCGGCGATGCGGCGGGATCTCGCGGAACTGGGGTTGTTATGAAGGTCACGCGGCTGCGGGCCAGCGATCCGCTTGGCGAAGCCGAAGAGTTGCTGATCCGGTTTTTCGAAGAAGAGGGTTTTGAAACGAAGCGCTCTGTCATCGCGGCCAATCTGCGGACGATGGCAGGCCTCGAAGCTTGCGCGATCCTTGTTGCTTCCGATGATGGAGTTTCTACCGGCGTGGCCACGGTCTCTCTCGATTTTGGAATCGAGTTCGGATGGAGCGGCGAGATGGGAGACCTCTATGTCGTGCCGGAATGGCGAGGAAGAGGTGTTGCGCGAGCGCTGGTTGAGGCCGCCGAAGCGGTTTTGAAGGAAAAGGGTTGCGCAGGCTATCAAGTGACGGTCACGCCGCACGCGGCGGAGCAGGGGCTTGCAGCATTCTACGAGGCGCTCGGGTTTGGAAGTGAGGGAAGGGCGATCTACTTCAAAGCTTTGTGACCTTCCGGACAATGGGATGTGACTGACAGTTCATTTACAAGTTCCGTGTGAACTGGCACTGGGACGGCTAGGATTTTGAGTCCGCGAGGAGTTGAAGGTGAAAGTTGTACGGCTGGCGGCGGCATGCGTTTGTTTGGCCGCGTTAAGTTCGGGGCAAGGTGTTGCCGCCGAAGTGAGGCTCGGCGTTGGCGCCGCTACGCTTCCCGACTACGAGGGATCGAACGACTATACATTCATCCCATTTCCATCCTTCGAAATCGAGCATGAGGGTTTCAAACTGAAGTCCAGCCGCCTTGGCGTGGAAGCCGATTTGATCCCGATCCTCGGTTTGGATGCAGGCCCTATCGTCCGCTATAACTTCGGACGCGACTCCGGCGTCGAGGACGATGCCGTCTCGCTGTTGCCCGAGATCGGTGAGTCAGTCGAAGTGGGCGGTTATGTTGCAGGCGGCCTTCCGCTCAACTTGCTGGGGCTGGACAGCAACTCGATCCTCTTTGCCCGCGTCGACGTGATCCAGGGCCTCGACGGCGGGCATGAAGGCCTGACGGCCGATGTCGCGACGGGGCTCATTACTGACTTCAACGATCAGTTCTCGCTCATCACGGCGGCCACTGCGAGTTTCATGTCGGGCGATTATGCCGACAGCATGTTCGGCATCTCCGCGGCGGGTGCGGCAGCCAGCGGGCTTGCCGCTTATGATCCGGATGGCGGCCTCAAGGATGTGGGCGTGGCCTTCATCGCCACATATGAGTGGACAGACAATTGGTCCGGCACGCTGATCGGCAGCTACAAGCGGCTCGTCGGCGATGCGGCGGACAGCCCTATCGTCAAGGATCGCGGAAGCCCGGACCAGTTCTTCGCGGGCGTCAGCATCGGCTACGCGTTCTGACCCGCGAAGGCCCGCAGGATAATCGCCAGCGACTTCGCTCCGGGATCGATGTGGCCGATGGATCGCTCGCCGAGCGTCTTGGCCTTGCCGGTGGCGGCGATCATGCCGATGGTTGCCTGAGCGCCGTGTTCCGCCGCGATAGCGGAGCGGCGAAGGGCATCGAAGAGAGTCTCCGCGCCGGAGCAGGTTTCCGCCGCCGGGAAGGCTGCATCCAACATGGTTTTCTGGCCGGGCTTTGCGCCGCCTCGCGCGGAGACGGCGGATGCGCCTTCCTTCAATGCCATCGCAAACGCTTCCGCGGTCAACTCGCCTGATCCAGCGCCCTTGGCGAGACCCATGAAATACGTTCCGAAGACCGCGCCCGATGCTCCGCCGGCTGAGAATAGGATTGCCATTCCCGCGGTTTTGAATGCTTCGGCTGGAGTGGCCGGCTGCTTTTCGGCGAGCGCTTTCCTCACTGCGGCAAAGGCGCGTGCCATGCCGGCGCCATGATCGCCGTCGCCGATGGCGCGGTCGGCGGCGCTCAGGTCTTCTTGCGCAGCTTCAATGGCATCTGCTGCGGCGAGCAGACGCCCTGTCACTTCGGCGCCGTTCATTGACGATAGGCTGGGCAAGACGCGGGCGCGTCGAGCCAGCGCGCCGATTGTTCGTCCAGCTTCATGAGCGAGAGCGAAAAGCCCGCCATTTCCTGCGAGGTGAAGAGGGGGCCGATGTCGGTTCTATGCACGGCAATGCCCAGTCTCTCGAGTTCCGCACGTACTGTCGTATTGACGATCAACAGTTCCATCATCGTGGTTGCCCCGAGATTGTTCAGAAGCAGAGCCACGCGGTCGCCTCTGCGGAAAGGCAAGTCCTCGACGACAAGCCGGATCATCTCGCGTGCGAGGTCCGCCGCGGGCATCATTTTTCGGCGCTCGACACCTGGCTCGCCGTGAGCGCCCATGCCGATTTCGATTTCATCCTCGCCCAAGTGAAATGTCGGCTCACCCGTCTCCGGAAGCGAACCCGCGCGCACGGCAACGCCAATCGAGCGGATCATGGCATTGGCGGCGCGGACCTTCTCCTCCGCCTCGGCGAGCGAACTTGCCTCCGTGCAGATGGCGCCTGCGGCCTTCACCGTGAAGAACGCGCCGCCGATGCCGCGCCGTTCGCTCGGCTCTT
>JAAURV010000168.1 GCA_012032065.1 Hyphomicrobiales bacterium | reverse complement strand
GACAGGCGCGGGCAAGTCGACGCTCGCCCGCGCTCTGGTCGGCATCACGCCGCCTACCCGCGGCGCTGTGCGCCTCGATGGCGCAACGCTCGATCAGCGCGACATCGACGATCTCGGCCGCATGATGGCTATCTGCCGCAGGACGTTCAGCTGTTCGACGGATCGGTGGCGCAGAACATCGCCCGTTTCGATCCCGACGCGAAACCCGATAAGATCGTCGAAGCCGCCAAGCTCGCCAACGTTCATGAACTCATCCTGCGGCTTCCCGATGGCTACAATACGCCGCTCGGCGAAAACGCGGCGCGGCTCTCCGCCGGGCAGAAGCAGCGCCTCGCGCTGGCCCGCGCGCTCTACGGCGATCCGGTGCTGTTCATTCTCGACGAGCCGAATTCCAATCTCGATGCCGAGGGCGAAGCAGCGCTCGACCGCGCGATCCGCAGCTGCCTCGACCGCGGCGCGTCGGTCGTCGTCATAGCGCATCGCCCGAGCGCGCTCGCGGCAATCCAGCAGATTCTCGTCTTGAGCGACGGCAAGACGGCGGCGCTTGGCCCAAGGGACGAAGTCATGCGGAAAGTGCTCATGCGTCCCGCCCAAGGTCAGGCGCAGAACGTGCAGCCCGGGCAGCAGCCCGGGCAACCGCAGCTGCAAGCGCCCCAGGCCCAGAACGTTCAAGCGCTGCAACAGTCCAAGCGGAACTAAGCCATGGCAACGATCAACACCGAAAAGTCGCTTCGCAGATTCCAGATCGCGGGTTATGTCTCGATCGCCGTGATGCTTGGCGTGGGCGGCGTGTGGGCCGCGACAACCAACATCAACGGCGCGGTGATCGCGTCGGCCACCATCGCGGTCGAGTCCTACTCGAAGAAAATTCAGCACAAGGAAGGCGGCATCGTCCGCGAAATTCTGGTTCGCGATGGCGATCAGGTGGAAGCAGGCCAGATGCTGGTCAAGCTCGACGACACGGAAACCAGGGCGAGCTCGGCATCATCAACGCGCTGCTGCTCGAAGGATTGTCGAAACGGGCGCGGCTCGAGGCGCAGCGCGACGGCGCCGATGCCATTGCTTTTCCCGGCGAGGTAGCAAGCCGGTCCGGAGAAGCCGAAGTTGCCAAGGTAATGGCGGGACAAGAAAAGCTGTTCCAGGCACGGCGCGATGCCTTGCGCGGCAAGAAGGACCAGTTCAACCAGCAGATGGGACAGCTCAACGAGCAGATCGGCGGCCTCGTCTCCCAGCGCGAGGCCAAGGAGAGGCAACTCACGCTCATCGCGGATGAAGTCACCAATTTGCGCAAGCTGCAAAAGCAGGGTTTGGTGCCTGTCTCGCGCGTGCTGGCCATGGATCGCGAGGCCGCGCGGCTCGACGGCGAACGGGGCGAACTCATCGCCAACCGGGCGCAGGCCGAAAGCCGCATCGGCGAAGTGAAGATCCAAATCCTCCAAATCGACGAGCAGGCGCGCGCCGAAACGCTGACCGAACTCCGTGACGTCGAATCGCGCGTCGCCGAGTTGCAAGAGCGCAAACTCGCGGCATCGTCGCGGCTTTCCCGCATGGAGATCAAGTCGCCGATCGCGGGCGACATCTATCAGGTCAATGTGCACACGATTGGCGGCGTGATCGCCCCGGGCGAGGCGATCATGCTGATCGTTCCCAAGGGCGACGATCTGGTGCTGCAGGCGCAGGTCATGCCGCAGGATATCGACCAGGTAGCCGTGGGGCAGCACGCGCGCGTGAGGTTTCCCGCCTTCGTGAGCCGCACCACGCCCGAGGTCGACGCCACGGTGCTCCAGGTTTCCGCCGACACGAGCCGGTTCGATGCCAACACGCCGCCGTTCTACTCGGTGCGGATCGGCATATCGGCGAAGGAACTCGAGAGGCTTGGAGACAACCTGTTGAAGCCCGGCATGCCCGCAGAAGCCTTCATCCAGACAGAGGAGAGAACGCCGCTCTCCTACTTCCTGAAACCGCTCGCCGACCAGATCGCACACGCGCTGCGCGAGACGTAATCGACCGCGGCCTGCACAAGCGAAGCGGCTTGATGGCCAGAAGTCCGCGCGTAAAGCGCGCCATCGACCTTGCCATCAGGAGAAGGTGTCTCGCGAACTGCCCTCCAGCCGCAAGCGGCCGGAAAATCAAACGGGCGACGGTTACAGTGGGTTTTCAGTCAGCCGAGTTCGATCAGCACCGGTACGTGATCGCTCGGCCTCTCCCAGCCGCGCACGTGTTTGTCGATGCGGGCGCTGATGAGTCTGTCGGCGGCTTGGGGGGACAGGAGGTGGTGGTCGATGCGGATGCCGTTGTTTTTCTGCCAGGCGCCGGCTTGATAGTCCCAGAAAGTGTAGCTGTCTTTCAGGGCAGGGTTGAGGGTGCGCAGCGCATCGCGCAGTCCCAAGTTAAGAAGACTCTGGAAGGCAGTTCGGGTTCGGGGAGAAAGAGGGCGTCTTTGCGCCAGTTCTCGGGGAATCTGGCGTCGGCCTCCGCGGGGATGACATTGTAGTCGCCGCACAGGACGAAAGTCTCTTCCTGCGCGAGAAGCTCGGCCGCGCGGGCGCGGAGGTGCTTCATCCATTCGAGTTTGTAGCCGTATTTCGGCCCCGGCACCGGGTTGCCGTTGGGCAGATAGAGGTTTCCCACCCGCATTTGGCCGCTTCCGAGGGGAAAGGCGGCCTCCACATAGCGGGCTTGTTCGTCGCTCTCAAAACCCGGAAGGCCGCGGACAATGCCGTCGGGGGCGGATTTGGAGAGGATGGCGACGCCGTTATAGGACTTCTGGCCGAGGATCACCGACTGATAGCCCTCGGCGGCGAAGGCCATGGCGGGGAAGGCGTTGTCCTCGCACTTGATCTCCTGGAAGCAGACGACATCGGGCGAGGCTTCCTTGAGCCAGGCCAAGACAACGTCCATGTGGGCCTTGACCGAGTTGACGTTCCAGGTGGCGATCAGCACAGGCGTCAGATCGAGAAGCTGGTGCCGCAGCCGCAAGACGCGGTGGCATGCGGGTTCCGGACTTTAAACGACTGCCCCATCAGCTCGTCGACGAAATCGAGGATCGAGCCGAGACAAGCGGGAGCGAGATGGGATCGACGGCCACGCGCGCGCCGTTGCGCTCGATCACCAGATCGTCGCCGGTGGCTTGATCCGCAACCGAGAAGTCGTACTGAAATCCCGAGCAGCCGCCGCCCAGAACCGAGAGGCGGAAGACGGCGCCATCGCCTGAGTCCGCCAGAAGGTGCCGGATGCGGCTGGCGGCGGTGTCGGTCAGTGTGAGGTCTGCTTCCATATGGTTTATGTTGCCATTGCAAGCGGCTCTGTCAATGATCGATCTCGATGCGCTCCCATTTGGCCACATACGCCTGCGATTCGGTAAAGTCACGCGGACGGCTGGTGGCTGAGCCCGAAAGCCCGCCGCGAACGCCTTTTGCGCGGGATCGGGATCGCATCATTCATTCGACAGCCTTCCGGCGCCTCAAACACAAGACGCAGGTGTTCGTTTATCACGAGGGCGATCATTATCGGACGCGGCTGACGCACTCGCTTGAAGTTTCGCAGATCGCGCGCTCGATTGCGAGGGTGCTTCGGGTGGATGAGGACCTGACCGAGGCTTTGGCGCTGGCCCACGATCTGGGGCACACGCCGTTCGGCCATGCCGGCGAGCGCGAACTTGACCGGCTCATGAAGCCGTATGGCGGTTTCGATCACAACGCACAGGCGCTGCGGATCGTGACGCGGCTGGAGCGGCGCTACGCTGGGTTCGATGGGCTCAATCTCACCTGGGAGACTCTGGAAGGGCTGGTGAAGCACAACGGTCCACTCATCGATACTCAGGGACACGCGCTAGGGCACTATCGCGAGACTGGGCTGCCGCGAGCGATCGTTGAATATTCCGAAGCCCACGATTTGGAGCTTTCGTCGCATGCATCGATCGAAGCGCAGATCGCCGCAATCTCGGATGACATCGCCTACAACAGCCATGATGTCGACGATGGGTTGCGGGCGAAACTGTTCAGCGTCATCGATCTCGGAGACATACCGCTTGTGGGGCCGGCATTGGCGGAAGTTCTGCGCGCGTATCCCGACCTCGATAATGCGAGGCTCGTGAATGAGACGGTTCGTCGAGTTATCTCCGCGATGGTAAGGGATGTGGTGGCGGAAAGCACTGCGCGGCTGAAGGCGCAAGCTCCGGCCAGCGCCGTTGCCGTACGATCCGCGCTGGGGCCGCTCGTCGGCTTCGGCCGGCAGATGGAAGAGAACAACCGCGTCCTCAAATCCTTCCTCTCGAACAGCATGTACAAGCACCCGCACGTCATGGGCATCATGGAGCGCGCGCAGCGGGTGATCCGCGATCTTTTCGAAGCCTACATGAATGATCCCAAACTCCTGCCGCGCGACTGGCGCGAAGACTTGGCAGGGGACGGGGAAACCGCGTCGGCGCGGCAAGTGTGCGACTTCATTGCCGGGATGACGGACCGCTACGCCCTCGATCAGCACAAGCGCTTGTTTGACCTTGACCCGCTTTTCCGGTAGGGCCTCGGCAACTCCCACAATTCAAGCTTTTAGAAGCGAAGAATGAACCTCTTTGCCTACTTTCACGACGCCGTATTGCGCGCTCTCGGCCAGATGTCGGAGGCGGGAGAGTTGGCTGCCGGTTTGGATTACTCCAGGATTGCGACCGAAGCGCCGCGCGATTCCTCCCATGGCGATGTGTCGACCAACGCCGCGATGGTTTTGGCCAAGACTGCCGGGCAGCAGCCGAGAAAGCTGGCGGAGGCTCTTGCGGCCAGGCTTGGTCAGCACACGGACGTTGACAAGGCCGATGTGGCGGGGCCGGGTTTCATCAATCTGGTTTTGAAGAAGGGTTTTTGGCCGCGGGTGCTCGAAGCCATCATTTCCGAAGCCGATTCTTACGGCGATTCAAAAATCGGCGCCGGGATCAAGTCCAACGTCGAATATGTCTCGGCGAATCCGACTGGGCCTCTGCATGTGGGCCACTGCCGTGGCGCCGTCTTTGGAGATGCGCTCGCGAGTTTGCTCACCAAGACAGGCTACGATGTCACGCGCGAATACTACATCAACGATGCCGGCGCGCAGGTCGATGTGGTGGGGCGCTCCGCATACCTGCGTTACCGCGAAGCGCTTGGCGAAAACATCGGCGAAATTCCAGCGGGCCTTTATCCCGGCGATTATCTGAAGCCCGTCGGCGAGGCATTGGCGCGAGATCATGGCGCGGCACTTCTTTCCAAAAGCGAGAATGAATGGCTGCCGATCGCCAAGGCAAAAGCGGTTGCGATGATGCTGGATATGATTCGCGAGGATCTTGCGAGTCTCAACATCCGGCAGGAAATCTTCTTTTCCGAGAAATCGCTGCATGACTCTGGCGCGGTGGCTGAAACCGTCGAACGCTTGCGGGGGCAAGGCCATGTCTATCAGGGCCGCCTGCCGCCGCCGAAGGGTGAAATCCCGGAAGATTGGGAGGACCGCGAACAAACCTTGTTCCGCACCACTGCCTTCGGTGACGATGTCGATCGTCCGCTGATCAAATCGGATGGCAGCTACACCTATTTCGCTTCCGATGTTGCCTACAGCGCCAGCAAGATCGACCGGGGCTTCAATGAACTCGTTTACGTTCTCGGTGCCGATCATGCCGGGTATGTGAAGCGGCTCCAGGCGGTCGGCGCCGCCAATGCGGGGAATCGCAAGGTCGAAGTGATTGCCAGGCTGTGCCAGCTCGTCAGACTTTTCCGAAACGGCGAACCGGTCAAAATGTCCAAGCGGGCAGGGGACTTCGTGACACTTCGCGAAGTGGTCGATGAAGTGGGGCCGGATGTCGTCCGCTTCATGATGCTCTACCGCAAGAATGAAGCGCCGCTCGATTTCGACTTCGCCAAGGTGACGGAGCAATCAAAGGACAATCCGGTGTTCTATGTCCAGTACGCTCATGCCCGAATCTGTTCGGTACTGCGCAAGGGCGCCGCGGATGACCGCAAGCCGGACTTCTCGCTGCTCACCGACGAGGGCGAATTGGCGGTCGTCAAACGGCTGGCCGCCTACCCCCGGCTGCTCGAATCCGCCGCCCTGGCTCACGAGCCTCACAGGGTTTCCTTCTATCTCGCTGATTTGGCGGGAGATTTTCACGCGCTTTGGAACAAGGGCAAAGAGTCGCCGCATTTGCGGTTTATTGTTGAAAGTGATAGTGAGACTACAATCTCACGGCTCGCGTTTCTGCGCGCCATTCGCTATGTATTGGCCAGCGGGCTTCGAATCCTGGGGGTCACCCCGGTCGAAGAAATGTAGGGCGGAACTGCAAGGGTATGGATCAGAGTACTTCAAACGGGCCCGACAAGCGCAACTGGCGCGAACGGCTCGGCATCGGAACCAAGGAACTGCCGCGCATTTCCGAGGAGTTCAAGCCGAGGAACGAACCCGCCATGGCGGCGAGCCGTCCGGCGGAAGGAGTCGCCGTGGCGAAGCCAGCGCCGATGGCGCCGCGAGTCGCTCCCAAGGCTGGTCCGCCTCCGAAGCCGGGCAGCTGCTCCTTTACCGCGTCAGGCGGCGGCGGCGCCGAGTGCATCGGGGACCGACATGGCCGATCGTCTGAGGGCGCAGCGTGTGGCAGCGGAGAAGCTTGCCGAGCAGCGCGTCAACGCGGCGCGTGAACGTGCCGAAGCGGCGCGCAACGGAGACGGCAAACCTTCCGCGCCAGCGGCCAAGGCGCCACCTGCGATCACGGCTCCAATGCCTTCGCTGGCGGTCAGCAAACCGAAGTTCAGTTTCGCCGATGAGGACCAAGCGCCGCCGCGCGACTTCTCAACCTCGTTCACGCAAAGACCTGCGCAGCCCTCCATGCCGGCGCAACTCTCTCCTCCGCGTCCAGCGCTCGGCGGCGCAGCAACCGTGCGCCCGCGGTGCGCAGCCCCGCGCAGCC
>JAAURV010000167.1 GCA_012032065.1 Hyphomicrobiales bacterium | reverse complement strand
ATACCCGCCATGCCGGCGCCGATGATCGCCACTTCTTCTCCATGCCGATGAGCAGGCACGGAACCAAGGCCCGCCTTGTGGGCGAGCCATTCGTCATAGGAGAACGGGAAGTCAGGACCGAACATGGTAAGCGGCTGCGACGTATCGGCATCCGGCGCGAAGAGATTGGACGAGGCGGTCATGATGAAGCTCCCTCGTGCAAGATTGCCACAAGGCAATCGGAAAGGAAACCGGCCGCGGAGGGAGGACGCGGCCGGTTCGCCGTCAAACTGCGGGACGCCAGCGAGAGGGGGCGGGAATTGGCGTTCCGCAGAACCGGGGTGGCTGGGCTTTAGCCGCAGACCATCACTTGCTTCTTCTTGATCTTGAACTTGGTATGGGAGGCGTTCCACTTCTTGTAGGTCACGATCTTGTAGTAGCAGTCGCCGTCGTCCCAGCCGTCATCGGCAACCGGGTAGCTCGGATAGGGGTCGACATATCCGCCGCCGCCGAAGAGGCCGAGGCCGATGTCGAGGTTGATGTTGGTCTTGGCGGATGCGGCGCCGGCAGTGGCGGTTGCCATAAGGGCAGTGGCGGCCAGGGCGATCAGGGTGTTCTTGAGCATGTGACTCTCCTCTAGGGTTCCGTTGTTCTCAGGTGTTCATCACCGTTGATGCACACCTTCTAAGACCCTGACCCTGAACCCAATCTGAGACTTCGGTTTAACTCCCGTTCATGTTGCAAGCCCCGGATTCCGCCTGTAAGACCCGCGCATGGCAAACGTATTCATCGACGGGGAGGCCGGAACCACGGGCCTCCAGATCCGCGACCGGCTGAAAGCCCGGGCCGACATTACCCTGCTTTCGATCGATCCCGCCCGCCGCAAGGACGAAGCGGCGCGGCGAGAACTTTTTGAACAGCGCCGATATCGCCATCCTTTGCCTACCGGACGATGCGGCCAAGGAAGCGGCGGCACTCGTTGGCGGCGGAGCGAAGACGCGGCTCATCGATGCCTCGACGGCGTTCCGCACCGATCCCGCCTGGACCTATGGGTTTCCCGAACTCGACAAGACGCAGGTGTCGAAAATCAGAAGCTCGATCCGCGTGTCGAACCCCGGCTGCTATCCGCAGGGGCTGATCGCATTGCTCCGTCCACTGATCGTTGCAGGCATCATGTCGCGCGATTATCCCGTCACCTACAATGCCGTGTCGGGTTATTCCGGCGGCGGCAAAAAGATGATCGAGGCTTACGAGCAGGCGGGCGGGAAGGCCCAGGTTTATGCGCCTTATGGCCTGACGCTCAATCACAAGCATCTGCCCGAGATGCGGGTCTACGCCATGCTGGAGCGCGACGTGATCTTCCAGCCGGCCGTCGGCAACTATGCGCAAGGCATGCTGGGTGTGGTTCCGGTGTTCTCCGAATTGCTGATGAAGCAAACGAGCGCCAAGGACATTCACGATTGCCTTGCTTCGGCCTATGCGACCGCGAAATTCCTCGATGTTGCTCCGTATGCGGATATGGAGCGCGCCGCCGAGATCGACCCGCAGGCGCTCAACAACACCAACCGCATGCGGCTGCATGTGTTCGGCAACGACAAGCGCGGACAGGTGCTGCTGATGGCGATCTACGACAATCTTGGCAAGGGCGCTTCCGGCGCCGCCGTGCAGAATCTCAACCTCATGATCGGCGCCGACGAAACCCTGGGCGTCGATCTTCCCAAGGCGGCCTGACTACCATGCAGAAATTCGAAACGCTGACCGGTGTTGCGGCACCCCTCAACATCGTCAATATCGACACCGACATGATCATCCCGAAGCAGTTCCTGAAGACGATCAAGAGGACGGGGCTCGGCAAGTCGCTGTTTTTCGAGATGCGCTACACCCAGGCGGGCCAAGAGCTGCCGGAGTTCGTGCTGAACAAACCTGCCTATCGCAAGGCGCAGATTCTGGTGGCCGGCGATAATTTCGGCTGCGGCTCGTCGCGCGAGCACGCGCCTTGGGCGCTGCTCGATTTCGGCATCCGCTGCGTCATCTCCACGAGCTTCGCCGACATCTTCTACAACAACTGCTTCAAGAACGGCATATTGCCGATCGTGGTTTCGCCGGAGGACCTGAAGAAGCTGATGGACGATGCCGAGCGCGGCGCGAATGCGACGCTCACTGTTGACCTTGCGAAACAGGAAATCCGCGGGCCCGATGGCGGGCGCGTGACCTTCGACATCGATCCATTCCGCAAGCACTGTCTGATGAATGGCCTCGACGATATCGGCCTCACGCTCGAAAAGGCCGCGTTTATCGACAGCTTCGAAAAGAAGAACGCCGAAGCGCACCCCTGGCTTTAGTCCTTGGACGCAATCCTCAATTCGGTCCTGCCGGTCTTCGGCATCATCGCGCTCGGATTCATTTTCGCGAAACTCCGGCTTGTGTCGGAGGGAACGGCGCGGGGTCTCACGCAGTTCGTTTTTCTGCTGGCGATCCCGGCACTCTTGTTCCGCACTGTCGTAATGATGCCGCCGCAGGAGGTGAAGCCTTGGGGCTTGTGGATCGCCATGTTCGGCGGGCTTGCGATTGTGTGGATGCTGGCCGCAATCATTGCTCAGCGTACGGAGAGTCTCTCGGCGTCGGGCGGCGCGGCTGCCAGCATGGCGGCGGGTTTCGGCAATGTGGCGTTGCTCGGAACGCCATTGGCCTTGGCGCATTACGGCAAGGATGCCGCGGTGCCGGCAGGCCTCATTTTGTCGATCCATGCCGTAATACTTTGGCTTGCGGCAACGCTTCACCGCGAGTTTGCCGTTCACGCGGAACAGGTGATATGGCGTTCGATCGGCCGCGAACTGCTCAAGACGCTTTCCACCAACGCCATCATCATCGCACTTGCGGCGGCGGGCATCTGGCGGTTCGTTGGCCTTGGCCTTCATCCCATTCCCGACCGCATGCTGGAGATGCTGTCCGATGCCAGCATTCCCTCGGCACTCTTCGCGCTCGGCCTGTCGCTCGCGACCTACAGTCTGCGCGGCCAGTGGGGCGGGGTGGGAATTCTTATTGTCTTGAAAATGGCGGTGGCGCCACTCATGGTCTATGGACTGCTGCGGCTCCTGGGTCCGATCCCGGACCTGTGGTTCAAAGTTGCCGTGGTCTTCGCGGCGATGCCAACCGGCGCCAATGCCTTCCTCTTTGCCCACCGCAACGAAGAAGCCGTCGCCCCCGTATCCGCGTCCATCGCGCTCGGCACGGCACTCGCCGCAATCACGGTGAGTGTGTTGCTCTATGCGCTGGACAGCGGGATGATCTGAGAAGGGTAGAACCGCACTCTCAGTTCACCCAAACCTCGTGCTGAGGTGCATCGCGGAACGCGATGCCTCGAAGCACGGCCGCGAGTCCGGGTGGAGAGTTCAGCGCGTGTGGCCATGCTTCGAGGCCCTCCTTCGGAGGGCACCTCAGCATGAGGTTTCATTATAGAAAAGGCCGGCCCAACGGACCGGCCTTAGAATTGATCCGTCTACGGACGATCAGGCTTCCGCGCCCGCGTCCTTCTCGGACGGAGCAGCGGCGGCGGCAGCGGTGGCGAGGCCGAAGGCTTTCTGCTTTTCGGCGATGCGGGCCGACTTGCCGGTGCGGCCGCGGAGGTAATAGAGCTTGGCACGGCGCACCTTGCCGCGGCGCACCACCTTGATCGAGTCGATCATAGGGGAATAGACGGGAAACACACGCTCCACGCCTTCGCCGTAGGACATCTTGCGCACGGTGAAATTCTCGTTGATGCCGCCGCCGGAGCGGGCAATGCACACGCCCTCGTAAGCCTGTACGCGGCTGCGGTCGCCTTCCTTCACCTTCACATTGACGATGACGGTGTCGCCGGGCGCGAATTCTGGCACGCTGCGCTTGGCGGCAACGGCAGCCACCTGCTCTTTCTCGAGCTGCTCATGATATTCATGATCTCGTTCCTTTAAGGGATCGCGCGCCTATACCGGCTCGGGGAGGAAGAATCAAATCATTCCTCTTCGCAGGTGCGGCGGGGGCGAGAAATAGGAATCTTACTACCTATAAGTGAAATCGCTTCCATGGCCCGCAAATGGCCCGCCAGCGGCCACGAGGGGTTTGGGGCTGTTGGGTACCGGCCAAGGGCTGGACCGGCCTGTAGCCTCACTTTTGTGCGATTATGAGCCTATTTGGAATCTATAGTCCTACTCCAGAGGTCCGGGCGGCGGGATTTGGTGAGCGCCTGGCGCTGTTGTTTTTTCCATTGGGCAATGGCCTTGTGATCGCCAGACAGGAGAATCTGAGGAATTTCAACCCCTTCCCAGATATTCGGCTTCGTGTAGTGGGGATGTTCGAGCAATCCGTCCTCAAAACTTTCCTCTAGGGCACTCTCGTTCTTGCCATCACCCCCGGCAAAGCCGGACAATGGCATCGAGCAGCACCATCGCCGCCGGCTCGCCGCCCGAGAGCACATAGTCGCCAACGGAAACCTCCCGGAGGCCGCGCTTCTCGATCACGCGCTCATCCACGCCTTCAAATCGGCCACAGACGATCATAAGGCCCGGACCAGCGGCCAGGTCCTTCACGAGGCTTTGGGTCAAAGGCTCGCCGCGCGGGCTCATGAGCAGGCGCGGGCCTTGATGCGGTGCCGTATCAATGGCTGCCGCCAGAACATCGGGCTTCAACACCATTCCCGGCCCTCCGCCTGCGGGATGATCGTCAACGGTGCGGTGCCTGTCCGCTGCCGCGTTCCGGATGTCGTGGACGTCGAGTTTCCAGGTTCCTTGTTCCAGCGCCCGTCCCGCGAGCGAATGGCCCAGGGGGCCGGGAAACATCTCGGGGAAGAGCGTCAGGATGGTGGCGCGGAAAGGCATGGCGAACTCTCAAACTTCTGTCATTGCCGGACTTGTTCCGGCAACCCATCCCTCCACGCGCGCAGCGCGGCGGCACGATGGGTCCCCGCAACAAGTGCGGGGATGACAAGTGTTTGAGCCGAATTGGTCATCAGTACGCGGATCATTTAGTTGAACCATACCGCATAACCAAGGAAGTTTCCCCGGAAGGCGCCCATCATGTTGTTCCAGGTCGTCTCGTCGGAGACGGGGCCCGGCTCGAGCCATTGAATCGCGTCCGTGCCGGCAACCAGCAGCACGAGATCGAAGTTCTTCGACTCCTCGAACATGCGCTTCACATTGAGGCCTTGCGAGAAGCGCCAGTGCGGCAGCAGCTTTTTGCCGTCGAGCACCGCCTCGAACTCAGCCATCACCGCGAGCCAGCCATCGATCTGTTCGTCGGTGACTTCCATGTTGGCGGCGGCCGGCGTTTGCTTGGCGTTGGGAAGCCACTCGTGATCGTTGTCGGTTTCCTTGCGTGCCGCGGCCCAACTCTTGCGGGAGAGCTCCGCCATGGACTTCAACCGTGTACGGACGTTTTTGAGTTTCTCGGGGTCCGTGACCTTCCAGTTGATCAGATGCAACATGGCGATGGCATCGCCCACCGCCCCGCCGCTCCAGCGGTCCGCCGGATCAGGCCGCGCAAGTTTCTCGGCTAGCGGCAACCCGGCGTTGGGGAAATTGATGTGGAACGTCTTGTTGAAAGTGGTTTCGAAATCATGGGCGAGAAGAAACTCGGCGAAGGCGCCGATGAAATTCGCATAACCCTGCATCCAGTAGAAATCCGCCGTATCGAAGGCGATGGGAAAAACCCGAGCCGGGCCCGTTTCCGGAGAGATTCCTGAAAGAGCAGCGAGGATCGGGCCGAGGCCTTCGTAACCGGCGGATTTGCCGTCGCCATCGAGATCGAAGCGGATGCGGAAGAGATCGACCGGGAGTTTGATCTCGGCATCGCCAACGCTGCCAAGATCGTTCTGCGCGGCATCGAGATCGGCCGTCAGCGTTTCGAGGATGGCGCGGAACTTCGCATAGTCGAGCGGCTCCGGCTTCGGATTGGGCGGCACCGGAATGCGGAGCACCGGCAGATTCATCATGGCCCGCCATTGCTGGTTTCGAGGCCGTGTTTGTGAAACGACTGCGCCAGATGCTCGATGGCGATGAGAAATTTCAGCGACCCGCGCGTCGGCTTTGGTTTCGGCATCGTCGGCGGAGAGTTGGGCCGCGCCGGCCGAGAGATTGCCGAACTCCAGAATTTCCGGAAGCTGATCGGCGGCGGGACCGGCGGACGCTGCCGTCGTTAACAAGAACGCCGCGAAAGCGAGGGTGAAGATGAAGCGCATGTTTAACTCCGTGCCTTTGCCGTCCACCCTTTCCTCCATCGGCGGGCTTGACCCGCCGACCCAGTGAGATAGAGCGGAAAAGAGCAGATGCAGTCTGGGTGGGCGGGTCAAGCCCGCCCATGGAGAGGATGAGAGATAGCTCACCAGTCACTTCTCATCCAGATACCCCTCCGGCAGATCGACGGTGATCGTACCATTTGCGATGGATGAAATGAAATCGCCGCCAAGAGGGATGAGAACGGTGCCTCTCCGGCCCGGTAGTTTCACATCGAGAAGATCGCCGGCGCCGTAATTCTCGATGCCCACGACTTCGCCGATGACGGTTCCATTCGACACAACGGGACGGCCGATGAGATCGGAAACGTATATTTCGGTTTCGTCCGTGGGCGGAAGTTTTTCGCGGGCAACGAAGAGCTCTGTACCGCGCAGCGCTTCGGCGCGATTGCGGCCGGTCACGCCTTTCAGTGCCGCGATGAAGTGGTCCTTCTGCGGCTTGAGGCGGATGATCTCAATTGTATCGCCGGACTTCGTTTGCAGGGGGCCGTATTGAGCGATGGCTTGCGGATCGGCGGTGAAGCTTCTGAGTTTCACTTCGCCTCTGATGCCATGAGCGCCGGTGATGATGCCGAGGAGGATCAGCATCACAACATCCTCCCCCGCTTGCGGGGGAGGAAGGGGACCCATTGCGCAGCAATGGGGAAGGTGAGGGGGTGTCTCGTGCACACACCCTCACCTTTCCCATCGCGCAA
>JAAURV010000166.1 GCA_012032065.1 Hyphomicrobiales bacterium | reverse complement strand
AGACATCCACCTAAATTTTCATGTTGTATCGGTAGAAATCAAAGGGTTCCAGCCAAGGGTATCGCCCGAATTTCTCAGAAAGATCGGCGCAGACGAGCGGATTGAATTGAATGCGGGCTTTTCGAGTGTCGATCCAATTGTATTCGACAAATCGTCTAACGCGTCTTTCAGTTACGAGGACCTACGTCAGCAGCTTCCGACGAGCCACGAAGCTGTGAAGAGCTTGAAACATTTCTTTCCGTTTGAAAACCATATTCTTCGGCTCGACAAAATGGACATCGAAATAGACGGTATCGATATCGTCTATGACGTTGATGTTGAATCCGAAAAAGTTGAAATAAACGGCGATGCGCTTGCCCAAGCTATCATAAAGGATGTTGCGTCCGGCGAACCTACCTTTGTGGACAAGAAGGGTGGCGTTAGAAATACACGCTAGCGTGCTTCAAACCTTTACAACCTCGCAGGCCGACACGAGCCCTAACGCATCGCCCATCGGTTCGCCGATGATTCGATAAGTCTCGGCGCCGATCACGATCAGATCGCCCTCCGTGATTGTTGCCACCTGAGAGCGCCGGATATCGATACCGACCGTCGACAACACGGCGCGGCTTTCCCCGAATTCCGCCATGCGGTCGGGCGACTTACGGATGATGCGGACAGCGACGCCAGCGCCGACGCCGCCCGCCTTCCACAGCGCGTCTTCGCCGATATTGGGATCGGCGAAGAGCGCATCGATGGCCGAAGCAAATGCGTCGATCACAGATCGTTCGCCCGGAAGGAAGCATTGAGCCGGACGCGGACCAATCCGCGCTGTTGCGCGGGATTGGATTCATGATGCTGAAGTCGGGAACGCCCGACTTCAGATGGTGTTACTTGGCGACCCCGCGACCGCCGCCGTCGCGACGCCGATCAGAAGGTTGGCGGTGGCGACCGTCGTGCAAGGTCTGCACAACGCGCAAGGCAATTGTCTGGCACAAGACCCTGTCGCCGGTTTCCGAGCCTTTCGAGTTCATGAGAAGCAGCGTGAGTTGCCGCGTGTCCATAGGACCTTGCTGTAGAGCCGTGAGACAGAATTGGGTTGTTTCGCCGCGCCGGAACGCGCGGTTCAAATCGACATAGGGCGGGAAATCCTCCGGCTCGCCACTGGCTTCAAACAATCGGAGCGCCGCATTGATGTGGGCAAGATCGGCTTGGGCTTGCTGTAGCCGCCGCTCATAGGCTGCAATCGTGTCACGGATCGCATCACGTTTCTTTCGGAGCATTGAGATGGACAACGGAAGCGCCATGCCGGGAAACTACCGCCAAGGGATTCACATGTCCTGTTGCGCTTGATACATAAGGCCGGTGGGATTTGGCTGGGGGACTAGGATTCGAACCTAGACTAGCGGAGTCAGAGTCCGCGGTCCTACCGTTAGACGATCCCCCAATGGGTTCGCTATGCCGCGCTTAGATAGCTTCTGTGGGAGGCGGGTGCAAGCGCCGAGACAGCGTTGAGAGTGGTGCTGCAAATGGAGCGGTGTCGGCCGGGCAGTAGCGGAACATGCGGAGCCCCCGGAAACGTTGAACGGCGAGCCTGAAGACGCGCGCGCTACGCTGAAATAGTCTTAGTGGCCTTCGCCAATTCCTGTTAGCATTTCCCCAGACCGGCCTCCGTCGGACAGGCAAACAAGGGGTGGGAACAGTCATGCAGAACGGCATTTCGAAGCGGTTTTTGTTGATCTCGGGGCTTCTCTTGGCGCTCTCCGGCCCCGCACTCGCGGACGAACTCGATGACATCATGAAGGCGGGCGTCATCAAGGTCGGCATTTTCGAGGACTTTCCGCCCTTTTCCTCGGCCGGCCCCGATCTGAAATCGCAGGGCTATGACATCGATGTGATCGACGCACTTGCCAAGGGCTTGGGCGTGACGCCGGAACTGATCGGCATCACCGGACAGAACCGCATCCCCTCGCTCACCGAGCATAAGCTTAATCTGCTGGTCAGCGTCGGCGTCAGCGACGAGCGCAAAAGGTGGTGGCCTTCACGCAAGCCTATGCGCCCTATTCGATCGACGTGATCGGGCCGAAATCCCTCGCCGTCAAAGGCCCCGCCGATCTTGCGGGCAAATCCATCGCCGTCAATCGCGGCACGCTGGAGGATACCGAAGTCACCAAGGTGGCACCCGCCGATGCCGATATCCAGCGCTTCAACGATTACAATGGCGTCATCTCCGCATTCCTCGCCGGCCAGGTGCAGTTGATGGTGGTGGGCAACGATGTTGGCGCGTCGGTCTACGCGAAACAGCCGGCCAGCGAACCTGAATCGAAGTTCCAACTGCTCAATTCGCCTTCCGCCATGGCGGTCAATCTCAATGAGCCGAAGCTGCAGGCGAAGCTCGACGAGATCATCACGGCCATGAAGAAGGACGGAACGCTCGACGGCATCTCCAGGAAGTGGTTGTTCGTGCCGATGCCGCCCGATCTCTGAGGAGGCGATGGGCTACGCGCTCGATTTCGGAGCGCTCCTGCCGTATGTCAGCCTGTTCCTGCGCGGCACGGCGGTCACGCTGGGACTGACCGCGCTCGCGGCACTTGTCGGCACCGCAATCGGCATCGCGGGCGCTGCCGTGCTGACCAGCCGCTGCCGCCTCTGCAAGTGGCCAGTCGCGGCCTACGTCGAACTCATCCGCAACACACCTTTCATCGTGCAGATGTTCTTCGTGTTCTTTGGATTGCCGAGCCTGGGCATCAGACTTTCGGCACTGACGGCGGCAGCGCTCGCCATGACCATCAATCTCGCGGCCTACGCCATCGAGATCGTCCGCGCCGGGATCGAGGCTGTACCGGAGAGCCAGCGCGAGGCGGGCAGGGGACTGGGACTGCGCCCCGCCATGGTGTTTGGTTTGATCGTGCTGCCGCAGGCCCTGGCCAATGTCTATCCGGCACTCGTCGGCCAAATCACCATCACCATGCTCGAATCCGCCGTGGTCTCGCAGATTGCGGTGGTCGATCTCACCCATGTCGCGGACTACATTCAGTCGCGCAACTTCCGGGCGTTTGAAACCTATCTGGCCATCACCGTCATTTACCTGGTGCTGGCGCTCACGCTCAGGTGGCTCATGGCGCGTTTCGGTCGGCGGCTTTTCGCGGGGCGGTCCGCATGAACGATTTCACTACATGGGATATCTTGCGCAATCTCCTGCTTGCCGCGCGCTGGACCATAGTTCTCTCGGTTGTCGCTTTCATTGGCGGCGGTGTGCTTGGCCTTCTCCTGCTGATGGCGCGCCAGAGCGGCTCAAAAGCGGCGCTCCGCGCGGTGCAGGCGCATATCGCGCTGTTCCAGAGTACGCCGCTTCTCATGCAACTCTTCCTCGTCTACTTCGGCTTGCCCGTGCTCGGGCTCGATGTGGCCGCGTGGTTCGCCGCGGCACTCTGCTTGACGCTCTACGCCAGTGCCTATCTCTGCGACATCTGGCGCGGCGCGGTGGAGTCGATCCCCCAAAGGCCAGTGGGATGCGAGCGCCGCGGTCGGCCTCCACTACTTGCGGCAGCTGCGACTGGTGATCCTGCCGCAAGCCGTGCCCGTGGCGATCCCGCCCACGGTTGGTTTTCTCGTACAGCTGGTGAAGAGCACGGCGCTCGCTTCCATCCTGGGCTACCGCGAACTTACCAAGACCGCGCAAGTTCTCACCAACGCGACCTTCCAGCCATTCCTGATCTTCGCCCTGGTGGCGCTCATCTATTTCGCGCTGTGCTACCCGCTGACGGCATGGTCGCGGGCACTTGAACGCAAGGTCGCGCGCATGCGGTGAAGACTTTGCGCGAAGTCCGGAAAAGATGGTCAGCGGGCTTGCGGCAGCCGCTAGCTGCGGAACTGCTTGATCAGGCTGGCAAGGCTTTGCTGCTGGCCGGGCTGTTGCGGTGGCGGTGGCGGAGGAGCGGCAGCCGCGGGGCGCGAGGGGTATTGACCCTGCATCGGCTGCTGCCCGAACGAGGGCGACTGCGGCGGAGGCATCGCGCCGGGAGGGGGCGTTGTGCGGCGGATCGAGGGCTGTGCGGGGGGCATACCCGGTTGTGGTGCGTAAGCCTGTTGAGGGGCAGGTGCTGGAGCAACGGGAGCAGCCGGTTGCCCGGTCACTTCGGCGGCATAGTCGGCACTGTCCGGATTATAGGTCTGCGCGCGCCAGCGGTTGACGATCTCGTGCAGGAAGGTGTCGTCCGGCAAATCCTTCGCCCAATTCTTGGTGAAAGAGGCGGTATTGCTCTTGGGCCATGCGTCGGCCGGGAGCATGTCGAATTTGATGCGCGTCGGCAGTGCCACGCCTTCGCCGAAGGTCACGGCTTCGCCCGTGCCCATGGTGGGCATGAATTCGAGCAGCGAGGCCGCGGCATCGGAAATGCCCGCGCGCAGAATCTCCTGGTCGCGCTCGTTCGTCAGCCGCATGGAGAAGATGGTGTTGCACTGAGAGAGAATGGTCGGATCGAGTTCCGCCGGGCGCTGGGTCACGATGCACAGCGACACGCCGTATTTGCGGCCTTCCTTTGCAATGCGCGAGATCGAGCGTTTGGTGGGTTCGAAGCCCAGGGTCTTGTCGATCGGCACGTAGCGATGCGCTTCTTCGCAAACGAAGGTGATGGGAATGCGGCCAGCACTCCACACGCCGAAATCGAAGGCCATGCGCGCCAACACCGAGACGACGACGTTGATGATTTCGGACGGCAGACCGCCCAATTCCAGGATCGCAATCGGCTTGCCATTCACCGGAATCCGGAAGATGCGCGACAGGATCGCCGCCATGTTGTCCTGCACGGTCAGGCTTCCGAACATAAAGGCGTAGCGCGGATCGCGGCTGATGGTTTCGACGCGCGACTTGAGGCGCTTGTAGGGCGCCAGTTCGCCGCGCAACTCCAGCTTGCCGATGTATTCTTCGAGGAGGCCGGTCAAATCGGAGGTGCGATAGGGAATGGGCGAGTCGACGCCGATGTTGGCGTTGTCCATCACGGCTGATTTGGAGGCATTGCTCTTGTCGCGGCGCTGGTTCGACATGTAGCGCATTTTGGCGAGCGGAATGATTTCGCGCAGCACTTCCACGTCGGTCTCGCGGTTCGGCTGCTGGCCGATCAGGATTTCCACCGCTTCGTCGAAATTCAGGAGCCAGAACGGCAGCGTCATGTTGTCGGGCGTGATGATCTCGGCAAATCCCTTGAACGACTGCGCATACTCGCGGTGCACGTCGAGAAGCAGGATGTGGGCCTGCGGATTCTTTTCGAGAATGCGCCTGAGAATCAGCGCCACGGTGCAGGATTTGCCGGTGCCGGTGGTTCCCGAGAACCGCGAAATGCTTGCCCAGCATCTCGTCGATTTTGACCATTGCCGGGATGGTTGGGTCCTGCTGGATGTGGCCCACGCGGATCGCGGTTTCGGCATCGCAGGCGTAAGCCTTGCCAAGCTCTTCACGGCTTGCCCGGTAAACCAGATCGC
Organism: Hyphomicrobiales bacterium; assembly: GCA_012032065.1. Taxonomy (GTDB): domain Bacteria; phylum Pseudomonadota; class Alphaproteobacteria; order Rhizobiales; family Aestuariivirgaceae; genus Aestuariivirga. The sequence goes on along the minus strand of JAAURV010000166.1, from coordinate 1,541 downwards.
CGAGCGAGGGATAGCAGGAGATGCCGCGCCGGAAAGCCTTCGGTTTGCCGTCGGCATCTTTCGGTAGTTCGCCGATGAACTCGACTTCGACGATGCGCAACTCCTGTTCGCCCTTGGTGTGGGTCGGCGTGGGCGAACTCAGCGCCGAGACCAGCGCCAGTGACACCGACATCGGCGTGTCGACTTTGAGCAGCGTTCCGATTTCTGGGCTCTTGTCGTGCACGCCGGAGTTGGAGTTGTGATTGCATCGAGCAGAATGATGGCGTGGGCGCCGGTCACGGCCACGAGCCTGCCGACGCGCTCGACCGGATCGATCTGCGGCGCGGGCCTCGGGATGGCGGTGGCGAGCGTTGATTGCATGGGGTGACTGTCCTAGTGCAAACCGGCTTGGTGGGGTTGATGGTGGGCTTGGGCTTGTTGCGGATGGGCGAGCGGCAGAACCACGGTCACCCGGGTGCCCGCGCCTGTTTGCGAGTCGATCTGCAGATTGCCTCCATGCAACCTCGCCAGCGCGAAAGCGATAGGGAGGCCGAGGCCGGTTCCTTCGTGGCGCTTGTTGAAGCCTGCATCAACCTGGCCGAAGGGCCGCATGGCGGTTTCCACCTCGGAGGGCGACATGCCGGGGCCGGTGTCGCTGATGACGATGGCCGCGTGTGATGCGTTCCACGTCGCTGCTTCGACCTTGACCCTGCCGTTGTTGGGCGTGAATTTCACCGCGTTGCCGATCAAATTGATGAGAATCTGCTTCAAGCGCAGCGGGTCGCCCATGATCTGGGGCAGGTCGGAAGCAATGTTGCTTTCGATCGGGATGCCCTTCTCCTTGGCCTTGGCCTCGCTGATCAGAAGACAGGAGTCGAGAATGGGGCGGAGGTTCAGGGGTTCGAGGTCGACCGAGAGCTTGCCTGCCTGGATCTTGGAGACATCGAGAATGCCATTGATGAGCGCCAGCAGATGTTCGGCCGCCTGTTTGACATAGCCCGAATATTGCACGGTCTTTTCGGGCCCCGTCACCGTCTGGGTCGCCAGCATGTCGGAAAAGCCGATGATGGCGTTGAGCGGCGTTCTCAGCTCATGGCTCATGTTGGCGATGAATTCGGACTTGGCCTTGGAGGCAAGCTCGGCGTCGACTTTCGCGGCGGTGAGCGCCACCGCCTGCTTGTGGCGGGTCACGTTGTGGCCAAAATGCTCCGAGAACTCGCTCATCAGCGAGCCTTCGCGGAACCATCTGTTGCCGAATGTACGCATTTACCCTGTGACCCCAGACCGCATGTTCTATCCGGCAACGTCTCAACGTTGGGTTAACTGGGGGTAACTTTCATGTTGAGCCCGGCCACGCGAATGCGTGGAAGGGTGCAGTGCCTGATTTCTGTGCTTTACGCCCCCGCCGAAGCTGTTACACTGGCCCTAACGCAATGATTGTGGACGGTTCTTCGCGCTCCCGCTGACGTGGTCGAGTGCTGGGGCTGGCCTGGAAGGTTAATAGTGAAGGCATCCTACGCGAGGGGCTCAATTCCCCGGCGCGGTGCCGCTGGGGGATGGAG
>JAAURV010000165.1 GCA_012032065.1 Hyphomicrobiales bacterium | reverse complement strand
TTTTCGCGCTGCTCGCCCGCGCAGGCCATGAGGATGTTGGAGGGCGCGCCACGCAATTCCAATGCAGCGCATAATTGGCGCGGCCGAGTTCCTTCTCATAGAGAACCCATGTCAGCGTATCGAGCCCCGCGCCGCCCGCTTCGGCTGGCATGTTGGCGGCATAGAGGCCCGCGGCAACGGCCTTCGCCTTGATCTCGTCGCGAAGCTCGGGTCTGAGCCTGCCAGTCGTCTCGATCTCGGCTTCGTAAGGATAGAGTTCGTTGGCGACGAAATCGCGCGTCGTCTTGACGATCATCTGTTGTTCGCCGGTGAGGGAAAAATCCATAGTGGCGTGACCTCGTTTCAGCCGTGCGCGTTATCCATCCGCCAGAGCTTGAGTAGCTTGGGCAGCGTCTTGTTCCAGTCGAGGACGCCCGCGTCTTGCGCCCACTCGTCATACTCGCGCGTCAAGCGCCGCGTGAGCGGCTCGTTCCTGCCAACAAGATTGTTCAGCTCCGTGCGATCCTTTTCCATGTCGTAGAGTTCCCACGGCTGATTGAACTTGCGCACAAGCTTCATGTTCCCGATGCGAATGGCGCTGTTGCCTTCGTGCTCCCAGAACAGCGGGCGCTCGCGCGACCAGTCTTTGCCGGACATGAGCGGCATGAGGCTCTCGCCATCGAGCGGCTGAATCGGCGAGCCTCCGAACTCTCTGGGGTAGGAGATTCCCGCAGCTTCAAGAATGGTGGGCATCAGGTCGATGACATGACACGGCGCGTGAGCGATCTTGGGCTGGCGGATGCGTTGCGGCCAATAGGCGATCATCGGCGTGGAAATGCCGCCCTCATGCACCCAGTGCTTGAACAGCCGGAAGGGCGCGTTCGACACGTTCGCCCAAGGCAAGTCATAGCTCATGTAAGTGAGGGGACCGCCGGGCCGGAGGCTGGGCCGGTTGCCCATCTCGATTTTGCGGCCATCGTTGTGAATGTCGGGCATGAACTTGGCCCAGCCGTCCTCGGCCATGAATTCGGCGCAGCCGCCATTGTCAGAAAGGAAGAGGATCAGCGTGTTGCCGTCAATGCTGAGGCGCCTGAGTGCATCCAGCACCCTTCCAATCGACTGATCCATTCGGTCAACCATGGCCGCATAGACCGCCATCCGCTGGCCTTCCCAATCCTTGGACTTCACATCGTCCCAGGCCGGAGCCTGTTCATCGCGAGGTGAAATGGCCCAACGTTGCTCCAGGACGTTGCGCGACAGCATTTCCTCATGCCGCGCGGTGCGGATCTTGTCCCAGCCCTTGCTGTAGGCGCCATCGTATTTGGCGATGTCCTCTTCATGCGCGTGCAGGGGCCAGTGCGGCGCGGCGTGCGCGAGATACAGGAAGAACGGTTTCCGCATCGCCGAGCTTTCCTCGATCATCCCGATGGCTTTGTCGGTGATCGCGTCCGTAAAGTAGAAGCCGGCCGGCGAAACTTCGGCGCGCGCATCGTCTTCCATGATGTAGTGCGGCGAGAAGAAATGCGTCACGCCATCGATGATTCCATAGAAGCGGTCGAAACCGCGCTGCCGCGGCGTCGGGCGGTCCACGTCGCCCACCCGCCATGTATCCACGAGCCGCGCCCAGAAATCGCCGCCGACATGCCACTTGCCGCTCATCAGAGTGCGATAACCGCCGAGCCGCATGAGCTCGGCGATGGTGGCTGCGTCATTGCGCAGATAGCCCTGATAGGCCGGTGTCCCAAGGTTCGCGCCCATGTGCCCAATGCCCGCCTTGTGCGGGTAGAGGCCCGTCAGCAGCGCGGCCCGGGTCGGGCAGCAGCGGGCGCAGTTGTACATTGACGAGAACAGCAAGCCTCCGCGCGCCAGGCGATCGATGTTGGGCGTGCGGATTTCCGATCCCATCACACCGAGGTCGGCAAAGCCCATGTCATCGACAAGGACAAGGATGATGTTCGGGCGAGCGGATGCTGTTTCCATGGCTGACTACTTGATATGAAACGCTTCGACATGGCCGTCGATGGCGATGTCCTGGCCATTGATCATGAAGGCCGCGGGCGAGGCGAGAAAGACGGCGAGTTGCGCAACTTCCTCCGGTTCCGTGAAACGGGAAAGAGACTGGTTCTGCACGAGCTCGGCGGCGACGATCTGAGTTCCGACACCGCGGAGCTTTGCCTCGCCTTCGATGACGCGGTTGATGCGGTCGCCGCGCACGGCGCCAGGGCAAATGGCGTTGCAGCGAACATTGTAAGGGCCGAGTTCGATGGCGAGCGACTTGGTGAGGCCAATGACGCCCCATTTCGCCGCTGCATAGGGCGTGCGGTTGCCGAAACCGAATTGCCCCGCGTTCGATGAGAGGTTGATGATCGATCCCGATCTCTGCGCCTTGAGAACGGGAGCGCGCGCCGCGCGCAAAGGAAGTGCGAGTCGAGGCAGATTTCAATGCACTCGCGCCAGTCATCATAGTCGACGTCGTCCACCGGCGCCGTCGGCCCTTTTATCCCGGCGTTGTTCACCAGCACGTCGAGTCCGTCCATGTCCTCGAGCGCTTCGTCGAACCAGGCTTCGATCTCGCCTTCATCGCGCACATTCACATGCGTTGCCGCGATTTCCGGAAACTCGTCGCGGAAGGCCGCAAGCGCCTGCTCGTTCACGTCGCAGATGTGGACCTGGGCGCCTTCGTCCGAAAAGGCCTTGGCGATGGCGCGGCCAATACCGGCGGCCGCTGCCGTGATCATGACGCGCTGCGACATGGTCTGCTCCTACTTCCTCTTGCGCGACTTTGCCTTCATCTCACGCTCGAGAACAAGGCCAGCGCCAATCTTGTGCTTGCGGAACAACTTCATCATGTCGACAAGGACGGCATTTCGCTTGGCTTCGATCTCCGAGACCTTGCTGCCCGCGGCCTGCGCCTCGCAACCCTCCACCAATCGCTGCTCCAGCGCCGCGTTCCATTTCGGGAATTTGAGATCGGTCCAGTCGAGTTCCAGCGCCGGATCGAACTGCTTGATGAAGTCACGCATGCCGCCCGGTCCTCCCGCGGCGTGATAAGTGAGGAACGAGCCCATGAAGGCCCAGCGCATGCCGGCGGAGTAGACGATCGAGTCGTCGATATCGCCGGTGGTGCCGATATCCTTGTCGAGAATATGCAGCGCCTCGCGCCAAAGCGCCTCCTGCAACCGGTCGCAGATATAGCCCATGATCTCTTTTTTGAGACGCAGCACCTGCATGCCGATGGCTTCGAAGTAGTGGGTGGCGCGGTCCATTGCCTCGGCGGAGGATTTCTCGCCCGGAACGATTTCGACCAGCGGCAACAAATACACCGGATTGAACGGGTGGCCGATGATCACCCGCTCAGGATGTCTGCACTCCGATTGCAGCTTCGTCGGAAGAAAACCGGAGGATGACGACGCAATGATCACATCGGGCCGCGCCACGGCATCGATCTGGCGGAACAGTTTGATCTTCAGCTCCTCGCGCTCAGGCGCCGCTTCGTGGATGAAATCGGTCTTCGAAGCCATGTGAGCGAGATCGGTCGTGAAGCTGAGTTTGCCTTTCTTCGTTGGCTTGCCGAGCAAGGCTTCGAGCGACGGCCATGCCGTCTTGATCTGGGCCTTGAGCTTGGCCTCCGCGGTGGGCGAAACGTCGTAAGCGATGACGTTGTAGCCGCGAAACAGAAGCCGCGCCGCCCATCCCGCTCCGATCAGCCCGGTTCCGGCGATGCCAACGGTTTTGATCGTCATTTCCCGAGCCCCAGAATCTCGCGGCCTTCAGCTGGTGTCGCCACTTTGGTTCCGAGCAGTTCAATGAGCTTTACCGTCTTCTCGACCAGCGCCCCGTTGGTGGCGTGAACGCCTTTCTCGAGCCAGAGATTGTCCTCAAGCCCGACCCGCACATGGCCACCGAGAATGACGGCCTGTGCAACGGCAGGAAACTCGTTGCGGCCGATCCCGAATGCCGCCCAGATGGAATTCGCCGGGAGCTGTGCCTTCTGATAGGCCATGGTTTCGGTATCGAAGGGGGCTCCCCAGGGAATGCCGAGACACAGCTGATAGAGCGGTTTGTCCGCGATCAGCCCTTCCTTGACGAGCTGATTGGCAAACCAGAGATTCCCGCTGTCGAAAATCTCCATCTCCGGCTTCACGCCATAGGACTTGATCAGCGCGGCCTGCTTGCGGAGCTGTGTCGGCGTTTGCACCACGATGCCGTTGCCGTCTCCGAAATTGAGCGTTCCGCAATCGAGCGTGCAGATTTCCGGGCGAAGCTCCTTCACATGCAGGAGCCGCTCTTCCGGGCCGACGCAATCTGTGCCGAGGCCGAACTCCAAAGGTTTCTCGCCGTCGCCCACCACGACATCGCCCCCCATGCCGGCCGTGAGGTTAATGATCACGTCCGTGTTCTTTGCGCGGATGCGCTCCATTACCTCGCGATAGAGATGGACCTGCCTGGCGCCCTTGCCGGTCTTGGGATCGCGCACATGGCAATGAACCACGGTCGCGCCCGCGTCCGCGGCCTCGATCGCGGCATTGGCGATCTGCTCGGGCGTGACCGGAACGCGCGGGCTCTTGCCCACGGTGTCGCCCGCGCCCGTGACGGCGCAGGTAATGATGACCTTTGGCTGCATGATGATCCTCCGTGACGGGAGAGACTAACCCGTGGTCTCGCTCGCGGGAAGGGCAGGGACATCCGAACGCCGCCTCGGGCGGCTGTTCGCTGCCTTTGCGGCAATGCCTCCGGAAACCTTAACGGTGGACAAGGGCTTGCAAGGCTTGCGGCGCTGGTTCATTTTTGGGCAGCTAGGGGAACGGATTCTTGAAGAGTCTCATCGCGGCACTTCTGATCGGCACTTCGGGCGCGGCAACAACCGTGCCGGATAACTGGTGCCGCATTGGCCAAACCGTGATGATCCCCGACGGCCGCGAAGGCCCCGTCACCTCGCTCGACGGAGAAATCTGCCGGGTGCTGGTGTATGGCGAGAAATACGTGTCTCTCTGGCCTTCCTACCTGATCGAGCCGGTCTATCCGTCCGTCGAAGGCCCGCGAAACTTCGGGCACTAACCGCCCGCCTGCCACCCCTTGATGGCGTCGAGCGGCCATAGCAGCATGATGATGTTGAGAGTCAGGTTGTCGCGAATGATCGCGCCGACGATCAACTCCATCGCAAGCGCGGCAATGATCGTGACCGCCACGGGCAATCGCCACGCCAGCAGGAAACCGGCCACCATCGCCAAGACATCGCAGACTGAATTCAGCACGCTGTCGCCGTAGTAATCGAGCGAGATCGTGGCTTCCCGGTAGCGGTTGATGATGAAGTCCGTGTTCTCGAAAATCTCCCACGCGGACTCGACAATCAACGCCAGCACCAAACGTAGCCCCAGGGACCAGTTTCGGCCAACCAGCCAAAGCAGCGCATAGAAGATGAAGCCGTGAATGATGTGCGAGAACGTATACCAGTCGGAAATGTGCTGCGAGTTCTCCGAGCTCATGGTGACGCCATGCCAGAGCTTGACGTAACCGCATTTGCAAATGGGTTCCCGTCCCATGGCAAGCAATGTGACGGCGGCCGCTATGACGACCGTCACAGCGAACAAAAGCCAGATCGGTTTGATGCTGTGCCGGAACGCAAGGGAATCGGAGCTCATTGCCGTATCCTTGCCATGGAAACTTAACGGACTCCAAAGGAACAACCGGATGGACGACGCCCAGAGAGCAGAACTCTTTGCCTACGCATCGGAACGGGCAACCCGCTTCAGGGCCAGCGTGGTGGATGCCATTGCGCGTCCTGAACAAAACTACGGCGAATGCCTGACAAGCTTCTCCGAGCCGATGCCGGAACATCCGTCGGATGCGAAAGCCGTTTTGACCGAACTCGCGGACAGGGCTGAGCCCGGGCTGATGAAGCCTGCCGGCCGCCGGTTCTTCGGCTGGGTCATCGGCAGCTCGCATTCCGCGGGGGTTGCGGCAGATTGGCTGACGAGCGCCTGGGGCCAGAATGCCGGCAACCACCACGCCTCGCCCGCCGCATCGGCGGCGGAAGCCGTGGCCGCCGGATGGCTCCTCGACATTCTGGATTTGCCGCGCCAATGCTCGGTGGGCTTCGCGACGGGAGCAACTGTCGCCAACTTTACCTGTCTCGCCGCGGCGCGCGGTGAAGTATTGAGGAGAGTTGGCTGGGATGCCGACGCGCAAGGCTTGTTCGGCGCGCCGCCAATTTCCGTGCTGATCGGCGACGACGCCCATACCACCGTATTCTCCGCGCTTCAGTTTCTCGGTCTTGGCCACGACCGCGTCATCCGGGTTGCAACCGGTAGCCAGGGCGGCATTCTTCCGCACGCCTTCGAAGCTGCGATGGCGAATGTGCAAGGCCCCGCCATCGTCATTTTGCAGGCCGGTCAGATCAACACCGGCGGCTTCGACCCATTCGAAACCATTATCCCCATCGCGCAGGCAGCCGGAGCATGGGTGCACGCCGATTGCGCCTTCGGACTGTGGGCACGGGTTGTACCCCAACTCAAACCCATGACGGCAGGTCTGGAACTCGCGGACTCGTGGGCGACCGATGGTCACAAATGGCTCCAGACGCCCTACGACTGCGGTTACGCTATCGTCCGGCATGAACTGGCCCATCGCCGTGCCATGACAATCGCGGCGAGCTACTTGCCAGCCGCCGCCGACGGCGAACGCGATCCGACGCACTACGTTCCGGAGCTCTCCCGCCGCGCGCGCGGCTTTCCGGCCTGGGCCATCATCAAAACCCTGGGCCGGCCGGGAATTGCCGAGATGGTCGAACGCAACTGCCGCGTCGCCCGTCTGATGGCCGAGCTGCTTGCTCAAGAGCCAGGCATAGAAATCGGAAACGACGTCGTCCTCAATCAGGTCATCGTCCGGTTTGGTGCGGACGAAACGCCCGGGCGCGGCGATCTCCTGACCCAGGAAACCATCAAACGCATCCAGCAAGATGGCGTCTGCTTCGCAGGCGGAGCCAGTTGGCGAGGACGCCAGATCATGCGGATTTCGGTTTGCGGCGGGGAGACAACCGAGGAAGAT
>JAAURV010000164.1 GCA_012032065.1 Hyphomicrobiales bacterium | reverse complement strand
ACCGGCACCGAATTCCTGCGCAACGAACGCGCGCTTTATGGCGCCAACGCCATCTACCGTTCGGAAAAACAACCGAGTTCGGCGAGCGCAAGACCGAAGTCAGCGTCTTCGCCGCGCAACCCGGAACGCTGCCGCAAAGGGATGTGCTGAGAGGCACGGGCGGCTCGGCTTACTTCCTGAAGTACCAGGACGTGACGATTGGCTCCGAAACCGTAAATCTCGAAATCCGCGATCGCGTGACCGGCCGCGTGCTCGAGCGCCGCGCGCTGCGCTACGGCCACGACTACGAGATCGATTACGTCCAGGGCTTGATTATTTTGCAGCGTCCATTGAGCTCGACCGCGGGCAACGGTGATGTTGTCGGAAGCGGCGCGCTCTCTGGCAACGATGTCTTCCTGATCGTCAACTACGAATATACGCCGGCAACCACTGACGTAAAAGGCTACTCGTATGGCGGCCGCTTGCAGCAATGGCTTGGCGAACATGTGCGGGTGGGTGGCACGGCGGCGGTCGAGAAGACCGGAGCCGCCGATCAGGAGATGGTTGGGGCCGACGTGGTTTTGCGCCACTCCGAGCGCACTTTCGTCGAAGTCGAAGTTGCGCGCACGAAAGGTCCAGGATTTGGACGCTCGTCTTCCGCCGATGGTGGCCTCACAATATCGGACACTCCGTCCGCGGGTGTCGCGGGAAAGGCCGCGTATGCCTATCGCGCCAGAGCCCGGGTTGGACTTGAAGATCTCACGGATGGCAAGGTGAAAGGCGATCTCGAGGCGTTCTATGAGAAAAGCGAGAAGGGCTTCTCGTCATATCAGCGTCAGATCGCCATCACCGAAGAACTCTGGGGTGTTAAGGCGGATGTCGAGTTGACGGACAGGGTCACGGTCAAGACCGGTTACTCCGAATTCTCCGACCGCGCCGGCAAACGCGACAGATTGCTGAACGCGGAAGCCCACATCGAGCTCGATGACCGCTGGACGCTGTCGCCCGGAGTCAAGCACTCGCTCGCGCGCAATGCGGGCAGCACCGATGATGATGACGGATCGCGCACCGATGTCGGCGTGCGGCTCACCTACGAACCGAACGAAGAAACCAAGGTCTACACCTTCGGCCAAGCCACCGTTGCCAGAAGTGGCGACCGCCGCAGAAACGATCGTGGCGGCGTTGGAGCCGAGTTCCAGGTCACCGAGAAAGTCAGCCTTGCGGGCGAAGTGTCCTATGGCTCTCTTGGCTGGGGTGCGCTGGCTGCGATCAACTATGATCCGACAGCAGATCAGCACTACTACATCGGGTACCGCCTCGATCCCGATCGCGATGGGCTGGCGTCATGGCCCTATGACCTGAACGGAACGGACGTTGGTGGCATTGTCGCCGGCGCCCGTCATCGCTTCAACGACGAATGGTCGGTCTTCGCGGAAGACGGTTACGATCTCTTCGGCGAGCGCCGCTCGCTCACGCAAACCTATGGTGTGAAGTATACGCCCGATGCGTTATGGAGCATCACCGGCGGGCTAGAAATGGGGACGATCGAGGATGACTCCATCAACTCCGCGACCGGTCTGAAAAACAGCGACTTCGAACGCACCGCAATCTCGCTTGGCTTGGGCTATCGGGGGCCGGACGGCATCGACGGTCATATAAAGGGCGAGTTGCGCTTCGAGGATTCCGGCGACGATACGAGGGACGCGGATAGCTATTTGCTCGACGCGGGCCTCAGCCTTTCGATCTCGGACGACTGGAAGCTGCTGGCGAACGCCGACCTGGTGCTCACCGACTCGACCACGACATCGAGAGACGGACGATACGCCGAAGCCTCGCTCGGGTTTGCGTATCGTCCCGTCGACAACGACAAACTCAACGCGCTGTTCAAGTACAGCTTCCTTTACGACTATCCGGGACCGGATCAGGTCACGGTCAACGGCACGACGCTGGGCCCGGCGCAGCGCACGCACATCGCATCTGTCGATGTGAGCTACGATGTCACGCGCATGCTGACGATCGGCGGCAAGTATGGCTTCCGCATCGGCGAAACCAAGGACCGCTCGGGCGGCGGAGGCTGGGAAGAGGCGTCCGCGCATCTGGCCATCGTCCGCGCGGATTTCCACGTCGTCGAAAACTGGGACGCATTGATCGAAGGCCGGGTGCTTTGGACGCAAGATGCCGATACCGCGGACCTCGGACTTCTGGCGGCTGTCTATCGCCACGTCGGCGAGAACTTCAAGATCGGCGTGGGCTACAACTTCGGCAACTTCTCGGACGATCTGTCGGATCTCACTTACGACGATCACGGCGTGTTCCTGAACGCCATCGGAAAATTCTAGCGCGCTTCCCGGCGACATGGAGTCATGTCTCCGATAGGGAATCGCGCCGATTCAATACCCTCGCCCAACCGGAATCATCTTTACAGGCCTTGGAATTCCGGTCCAAATGCGGGCAGTCATCAATGCGCGGGAGAAAACCATGAACAAGCAGGCGAGCATTACGGCAATTGATCAAGCGGCCCTCATGCGCATGCAGGACTTCATGTCTCCATCCGCGGTGCCTTCAATCTCGACGGAATTGCTTTCGATGGCGGATGGAGAACTGAATCGCGAGCTCAAGCAGTTCCTCTTCGATCCGCCGTCCGATCCGAATCTCCTGCGCGGCAAGAAGGTCGCCATCTGTTGCACCAACGGCGTCGAGGAAGTCGAAATCATCGGCTCGATGCGCTGGCTCGCCGAGCACGGCGCAACCGTTCACATTGTTGCGCCGAAAGTCGGTGAGTTCCCGGCAAGCCTCGGATTGCGTTTCCCGCCGCTTGCGCAAACCCACGTGCTCGCGATCAGGCTCATGGAAAATGCCGGCTGGCTGAAGATCGACAAATATCTCGAGGACGCAAGGCCGGAAGACTATGACGCCGTGATAGTGCCCGGCGGTTGCTGGAATCCGGATTTCCTGCGCGCCGACAAGAATGCGCAGGCCTTTCTGAGAGATATGCACGCCGCTGGAAAACCCACATGCGGCATCTGTCACGGCCCGTGGGTGATGGTGAGTGCCGGCATGCTGAAAGGCAAAAAGGCAACCGCGGTTTGGAACATCCAGATCGACCTCGAGAATGCCGGCGCCACGGTCATCGACGAGCCGTGCGTCGTCGACGGCAATCTGATCACTGCGCGCTTTCCCTACGATCTGCCGCGCATGATCGCCGCCCTTGCGGATCAACTCGTCAGGGCCTGATCGCAGCATGCCGCAACCGGTCGACGGGCGCGCGTTCCGCAACGCACTTGGCGTCTTCGCGACAGGCGTGACCGTGATCACCGCGCGCGGTCCAGCGGGAGAATTCGTGGGCAACACCGCGAGTTCCTTCAATTCGGTGTCGATAACGCCGCCGCTCGTACTCTGGAGCCTCAGCCGCACCGCCTACAGCTTCAAATCCTACATCGCCAGCGACCACTTCGCCGTGAATGTGCTGCGCGAAGGGCAGGAAGAGCTATCGGCGCGCTTTGCGAAGTCCTTGGGCGACAAATGGCACGGCGTCGACTACGAGACCTGGGAAACCGGCTGTCCCATTCTGCCCAATGCCCTGGCGATCTTTGAGTGCAAGACCGCCTACACCTATCAGGGCGGAGACCATGTGATCTTTGTAGGCGAAGTCATCAATTTCGATTTCGACCCCAAGGGAAAGCCGCTCCTTTTCTGGCGCGGCAAGTACCAGAAAGTCGCCGAAGCCTGATGATGACGGTTTTCGATTGCGATCCGGGGTAATAGCGGTAGCCACGGACTGTAGGCATCGCCAAGGTCACGGCCATGTTTCTCTCGGTTTTCGACCTGTTCAAGATCGGTATCGGCCCGTCGAGCTCTCATACCGTAGGCCCGATGGTGGCCGCGCGGCGGTTTCTGGATCTGGCCAAGGACATCCAGCCACAAGGAGCCGCATCGATCCGCTGTAGCTTGCATGGTTCTCTGGCTTTTACCGGCAAGGGCCATGCAACGGACCGCGCCATCATGCTGGGCCTGCTCGGAGAAATTCCAAGCGAAATCGATTCAGATCGAGTCGATATTAAATTGAATGATCTAGCCAACCGGAATACCGTCGAAGTCTGGCCTGGCATGGAGGTGCGGTTTGATCCCGAGCAAGATATCGTCTTCGATTACGGTCCGGCGCTGCGCGGCCACGCCAACGGAATGGTACTGAGCATTCGCGACAGGGCCGGCTCCGCGCTTCTCGAAGAGACCTACTATTCGATTGGTGGCGGCTTCGTTCAGACCGAAGCCGAGCGTCTGCAGGGTGGCGGCAACCAGGCCGCGAAACTCGATGTGCCATACCCATTTGCAACCGCCGGGGAAATGCTCGACATGGGGAGCGCGTCGGGACTTTCTGTCGTGGCTATGAAGCGGGCCAACGAAGGTCATGCCGGGGACAGCTTGGATGTGGGCCTGGACCGCATCTGGACCGCCATGGAAGCCTGCATGAATCGCGGGCTGTCGCAGTCGGGCAGGTTGCCCGGTTCATTGAACGTGAAACGCCGCGCCCGAGAGATCCACGAACAGTTGAAGGCCGAGCAGGGCGGTAATTTCATCCAGCCCCACCGCATCATGGATTTCCTCTCGGTCTACGCCATGGCAGTGAATGAGGAGAACGCCGCTGGCGGAAAAGTGGTGACAGCTCCAACAAATGGTGCCGCCGGTGTCATCCCTGCTGTCATCCGTTATTACATCGACCATTGCCCCGGTGCCGACCAGAATGGCATCCGCACCTTTCTCCTCGCAGCCGCAGCAATCGGCGGCATCATCAAGCACAACGCTTCGATCTCCGGTGCCGAAGTCGGGTGTCAGGGAGAAGTCGGTTCCGCCTCCGCCATGGCGGCGGCGGGTCTTTGCGCGGCACTCGGCGGAAACAATGAACAGATTGAAAATGCAGCAGAAATTGCACTGGAGCACCATTTGGGCATGACCTGTGACCCAGTCGGGGGCCTCGTTCAAATCCCTTGTATCGAACGCAATGCCTTCGGTGCTGTTAAAGCGGTGACAGCTGCGTCTTTGGCGCTGCGCGGCGATGGCAAACATGTCGTGCCTCTCGACACCTGCATCGAAACGATGCGCCAGACCGGCCTCGACATGAGTGATCGCTACAAAGAAACCTCGACTGGCGGCCTGGCTGTCAACGTCGTCGAATGCTAATCGGTGACGGATTAACTTAGGTCTCGAAGATGGCCGACGAGCCCTGCGGTAGAGCTGTCTTGAGTCGACGCTGGTGCCTTTCCCTCCACCACAGGCTGAAGCCCGGTCGCCAGCTCCTTCCCGAGCTCCACGCCCCACTGGTCGAAAGCATTGATATCCCAAATGGCGGCTTCGGTGAATACTCGGTGCTCATATAAGGCAATCAGCCGTCCAAGAGTGTTGGGATCGAGTTTTCGGTAGGCCAGGGTCAAGGAAGGCCGGTTGCCAGTGAAAACCCGGTGCGGCGCCAAGGCTTTGGCGTCGGCCTTCGAGCGTCCGGCGGCAAGCAGCTGGACTTCGGCCTCTTTCACTGTACGGCCTCGCATCAAAGCCTGGGATTGCGCCAGGCAATTAGCCACCAGCAGCGTATGGTGGACGGCCATATCCGTTTCGTGAGCTTGCGCCGCGATCAGAAACTCAACCGGAATGAAATCAGTCCCTTGGTGCAGCAACTGGAAGAAGGCATGCTGGCCATTGGTTCCGGGCTCGCCCCAGACGATAGGGCCGGTGGCGCCTTTCACCGGTCTCCCGGCCTTGGTGACGCCTTTTCCATTCGACTCCATGTCAAGCTGCTGAAGATAGGCGGCAAACCGTGACAAGCGCTGGTCATAGGGAATGATCGCCCGGCTCGGATAACCGCGGATGTTGCGGTGCCAAACACCCAGCAGGCCCATGATGAGGGGCAGTTTTCTCCAACGGCGCAGTTTCGAAATGCCGGTCCATCGAATGGCCGCCGGCGAGAAACTCTCCGAAGTTCTGCCGGCCGATGGCGATCATCAAAGGCAACCCGATGGCCGACCAGATGGAGTACCGCCCGCCGACCCAATCCCCAGAACCCCGAAAATCCGGTCACCGCGCCGATGCCGAAGGCCTTCACCTTGTCGATGGCCGTCGAAATCGCCGCGAAATGCGCGCCCACCGCCGCCTCGCCCAGCGCCCCGGCAATCCAGGCGCGCGCGGTCTTCGCATTGGTCATGGTCTCGATGGTGGTGAACGTCTTGGAGGCAACCAGCACCAGCGTGGTGCCGGGATTGAGCGTCTTGATCGTGTCGGCGATATGGGCGCCATCGACATTGGAAACGAAATGCAACCGCGGCCCGTCGTGATAAGGCGCCAGCGCCAGCGTCGCCATGGCCGGCCCCAGATCGGAGCCGCCAATGCCGATGTTGATCACGTCCGTGAAGCGCTTGCCCGGCGCCGAAGCGATCGTTCCCGAGCGCACCCCATCCGAGAACCGCCCCATCGCCTCAAGCACATCGTACACATCGCCCATCACATCGCGGCCCCCCACCATGACCGGAAGGTCCCGCCGATTGCGGAGTGCGATGTGAAGCACGGCCCGGTTCTCGGTCGTGTTGATGGCCTCGCCATCGAACATGGCCGCGCGTTTCCCCGCCACATCCGCCGCCTTGGCGAGCGCGAACAGAAGCGACATGGTCCTGGCGCTCACCGCGCATTTCGAATAGTCGAGCAGCAGGTCGTCGAAACTCGCCGACAAGCTCGCGAACCGCTTCGGATCGCGCGCAAACGCCTGGCGCATATCCCTGGGCGCGCCGGATTTCCGGTGCGCGGCCAACGCCTTCAACGCTTGACCTGTGGTTGCCATCGTCTGCCCCTCAAACGCCGTCGACAATAACGAAATTGCCCGTCGTGCTATTCAGCCGCAGCGGGATGATCTTCTGATATTCCGGGGAATGATACCAAGCCTCGGCAGCCTCCCGGTTCGGGAACTCGATGACGACGGCACGGGGCAAGTTCCAGTCGCCTTCGAGCACGGTAAGCGCTCCGCCACGCACCAAAATTTTCCGCCATAGGCGGCAATCATTCCCG